>JAOACN010000133.1 GCA_026417815.1 Chloroflexaceae bacterium
GAGTATCCGCTGAGCGCGGCAGAGGTGGCCGCCTGGGGGGTGGAGTCGCTCGTCGCCCGCCTGGAACGCAATGGATCGCTGGCGCAACTCCCCGATGCCGAGCCGCTCTGGCAGCCCGGCCCGGCCGCCCGGGAGCCATACGCCGACTTTGATCTGCAGGCCGCGGCGACCGCGCCGGTCAGTGTCCGCGATGAGCGGGGCGCCGCGCTGGGGACACTGGGCCTGGATGCCTTCGACCGCTGGGGCTTTCCCGGCGCGGCCCTGCCGCCCCTGCGCGGCGGGTGCCGGGTGCGCGAGCGCGATGAGACCCGTCTGACCCTCACCCTGCACGGGTCGCCCGAGGCGCGCCGCACGCTCCCGTTTCGCCGCTGCGCGGTGCAGGTGCGCGATCGCCTTGAGGAGCGGTTGATCCGCGGGCAGAACGTGGCCTGGGGCCGGGTAGTGGTGGACGAAGAGGTCTACGGCTTTCAAGAGGTCGGTCCCGGCGCCGCGGCGCGGGAAGAGCGCTTCGACCAGCCGCTGGCCGCCCGCTGGAGCGCCCCGGCGCTGTGGATCGATCTGCCCATGGCCCTCAACGCCGAACGGCAACTATTAGGCTGGTCGCTGGTCGCCGCGCTTCCGCTGCTCACCCTCGCCAGCGCGAGCGATCTTGTGCCTGCCTGTGACGCCGAGGCGCGGCGGATCTACTTCGTGGATGCCCAGCCGGGAGGCAATGGTCTCAGCGCCTGGCTCTTCGAGGCCCTCGAAAGCGTTTTGCCGACCGCTTACGCGGTGGCCCTTGACGGTCGCGCCGATCCGCTGCTGAAGGCGCTGACCCGCGCCGATATGGACTGGATGCTGGCCCTGCTTGGCGGGGTGGCCCCCGCGCCGGTTGAGCGGCCCCGGGAGCTGGTCACGCCAGCGCCGCCGCCCCTGCGACGCGAAGCGTCCCGCCAGGAAGAGCCGCTGGCGCCGCCGCCCCCGGTGGAGGCGTCGCTGGCCTGGCGCGAGCCGCAGGCCCCATCGGCGCCAGAGACACCCTCGCCACCACGCAAGGCAACCCGCGCAGGCCCCACCGCGTCGGGTAGATCAGCGTCTGGCGGAGCGGAGCAGCAACCTTCGACGCGGCGGCGCGAGTCTCCTGGCGCCTCGTCGCGGGAGGCCCGTCCGGCGCGGCGCAAGGCCCCGTCTGCGCCACCGCCCCCGGAGGCGCCGGCCGAGCGGCGCCAGGGGCCTCCGTCGGGGACCTCCTCCGGCGAAGAGGTTGCCCCACCCGTCCCGGCCGACCCCGCCGAACTGGCGGCCCGCCTGCGCGCGATGCGTGTGCAGCGCCAGGAAGGGGGCGCGCTGCGGACGCCGAAGCCCACCCCTGGCGGCGAGCCGCGCTTCCGCCCTGGTGATAGCATCGTCTGCGTACCCCACGGGCCCGGCACGGTGGTGTCGAGCCGGGTCGAAGAAGGACGCGAGATCCTGCGGGTGCGTTTCGCGGGCCTTGGCGAGGTGATGGTTGACGCCTCGGTGAACCTGGTGCGCCTGGCCGGGGACGATGCGCCGGGCAGCGAGTAGCGGGAGGCTCGTATGGCAGAGGATCATCTGGAGCGCCTGCGCGCCCTGCGGGAGGCGGCCCTGCTCGGGGGCGGCCCGGAGCGGATCGCCCAACAGCACGCCCGGGGGAAGGGAACTGCACGCGAGCGCCTCGCGCGCCTGCTCGATCCTGACTCGTTCCAGGAGCTTGGGAGCCTGGCCCGACACCAGATCAGCGACTACGGGTTGGCAACCCAGCGCTATCCCGGCGACGGCGTAGTGACCGGCTTCGGCAGCATCAACGGCCGGCGAGTGGCCGTCTACGCGCAGGATTTCACCGTCCTGGGGGGCTCGTTCTCCGAAGTGCAGGCGCAGAAGATCGCCCGCCTGATGGATCTGGCGACCGAGAGCGGCATTCCGATCATCGGGCTGAACGACTCGGGCGGGGCGCGCATCCAGGAGGGGGTGCGCTCGCTGGCCGCCTACGGCGAAGTTTTCCTGCGGAACGTGCTCTCCTCGGGCGTGGTGCCGCAGATCTCGCTCATCCTCGGTCCCTGCGCGGGCGGCGCGGTCTACTCGCCCGCGCTCACCGATTTTGTGATCATGGCCCGCGACGTGGGGTACATGTTTCTCACCGGTCCCGAAGTGATCCGCGCCGTCTCGGGTCGCGAGGTGACGGTGCAGCAACTCGGGGGGGCCGATGTGCACCACGAGCGCAGCGGGGTGGCCCATCTGGTGGCCGATACCGAGGGCGCGGCCCTGGATCTGGTCAAAGTCTTGTTGAGCTACCTGCCGCAGAACAACGCTGAGGATCCGCCCTACCAGCCCTCCGACGATGCGCCGGAGCGCATGGACCCGGCGCTCAACACTCTGGTTCCCGCGGATGAGCGGATCAGCTACGATATGCACCTGGTGATCGAGCGTATCGTTGACCGGGGGAGCTTTCTGGAGTTGCAGCCGTCCTATGCCGCCAATGCTATTATTGGCTTCGCCCGCCTGAGCGGCCACGCCGTTGGCATCGTCGCCAATAATCCGGCGGTGCTGGCGGGGGTGCTGGACATCAACTCCTCCGACAAGATCGCTCGCTTTGTGCGGCTGTGTGACGCCTATAACCTGCCGGTCGTCACGCTGGTGGACTGTCCCGGGTACCTGCCGGGGATCGAGCAGGAGTACGGCGGGGTAATCCGCCACGGGGCGAAGATCATCTACGCCTATGCCGCGGCGACCGTGCCCAAGCTCTCGGTGATCGTGCGGAAGGCGATTGGCGGGGCCTATATCGCTCTGAGCAGCAAGCAGATGCGTTCGGACATGAATTTTGCCTGGCCCACGGCGCAGATCGCGGTGATGGGCGCCGAAGGGGCGGCGCGGGTGCTCTGGCGCGAGGAACTGCGGCGCGCCGCCGATCCGGCGGCGTTGGAGCAGCAGTTCGTCGCCGAGTATCGCGAACGCTTCTTCAACCCCTACCACGCCGCCGATCTGGGCCAGATTGACGAGGTCATCGAACCGCGCGAAACGCGCCCGCGCCTCATCCGCGCCCTGGAGATCCTGCGCACCAAGGTGCAGCAGAACCCGGCGCGGAAGCATGGCCTGTATCCGTCGTGAAACGCTGGCGCCAGTCCTGACAAGGTTGACGCAAAGGCCCGAAGTCGCAGAGTAGTGTGGTGTTGCTCTCAAGGCTTTGCGCCTCTCGTCATTGCGTCAGGCGTGTGTCTTTCGGGCCGGCGCTCACGTCCCCTCCAGCAGAGGCGCGGGGAAACCTGGTTTCCCCGCCTTCCTGGCCTGCCTGTCAATCCGTTTTAAGATAGGTTCGCAGACCGATGACAGATCTGTGGTTCGGAATCCAGATAACCATCTACGGCATGGGCCTGGTGTTCGCCTTGCTGGCGCTCCTGTGGGGCTTGCTGGCCCTGATGGTGTGGCTGGACGGGCGACGCCGCGCGCCCGCCGCGGCGCCCGAGGGTGTGACCGCGGCGCTTGAAGAGGTCACCGCGGCGCCTGGAGTACGGCTACGGGGCGCTGGCGTCGAGGAACTTGCCCCCGAGGCCCTTGCGGCCATCGCGGTGGCGGTGCTGGCGCATGCCAGCCAGGAGCAGCCGCGTGGATGGCAAACCGCGCCCGCTCAGCCCGAAGGCTCGGCGGCGGTCAGTCGCTGGGTTGCCGCCGGACGCATCAGGCAGACGATGGGCGCGGTGCAGCGGAGAAGGGGGTAGCATGCAACGCTACCGACTAACCGTCGGCGAGCGAGAGTTTGAGATTGCCGTAGAAACGCTGGGACCGGATCGCTACCAGGTGACGCTCGAAGGGAAGCAGTACGAGGTGACGCTGGAACCTCTCGTTGAGGTCGCTTCGGCAGAGGCGCAACTCAGCCTGGCACCCGCGGAGGAGCAGGTCGCGCCTGCTTTGTCAGCCCCGGCGCCCTCGGGCGCCGCGCTGCTGACTGCGCCCATGACGGGCACGGTGTTGCGGATCGATGTGTCGGTCGGTCAGACGGTGCGGCGCGGCGATCCGGTGCTCGTGCTCGAGGCAATGAAGATGCAGAACCTCATTCGCGCGCCGGGCGATGGCGAAGTGTTCGAGGTGCTGGTGACGCCGGGCCAGACGGTGGGCTACGGCGAGCCCCTGGTCCGCTTTGCCGCGGAGGGCCGATGAACGCCGAGTTCTTCCTCCGCCTGGCGCAGGGTCCTCTGAACCTCACCTGGCAGGGCCTGGTGATGCTCGGCGTGGCCGGTTTGCTCTTCTACCTGGCGATTGTGCGGGGCTACGAGCCGCTGTTGCTGCTGCCCATCGCCGCTGGCGCGATGCTGGCCAACCTGCCCCTCTCGCCGATGCTGGGCGACGAGGGCCTGCTGACCGTGCTCTACCGCGCCGGGATCGAGAACGAGTTGTTCCCGCTGCTGATCTTTATCGGCGTCGGCGCGCTGACCGACTTCGGGCCGTTGCTCGAGAACCCGCGGGTGGTATTGCTGGGAGCGGCGGGGCAGTTTGGCATCTTCGCCACCCTGCTGCTGGCCCTGGGGCTGGGGTTCACGCCCAACGAGGCGGCCTCGATCGGGATCATCGGGGCCATTGACGGCCCGACGTCGATCTACGTATCGAGCCTGCTGGCGCCCCATCTGCTGGGGCCGATCACCGTGGCGGCCTACAGCTACATGGCCCTCGTGCCGCTGATCATGCCGCCGGTCATCCGCCTGCTCACCTCCCGGCGCGAGCGCGCCATCCGCATGCCCTACAGCCAGCGCTCGATCAGCAAGCGCACGCGCATCATCTTCCCGATAGTCACGACGATCGTGGTTGGCACGCTGGTGCCGTTCTCCATCCCCCTGGTCGGCTCACTCATGCTCGGCAACCTGATGCGCGAGTCGGGGGTGGTCGCGCGCCTGACCGGGGCCGCCTCGAACGAACTGACCAACGTTGTGACCCTGTTTCTCGGTCTTGCCATCGGCTCGACGATGGTTGGCGCCGATTTCTTGCGCCTGACGACGCTGATGATCCTCGTCCTGGGCATGCTGGCCTTTGCCATTGACACCGCCGCCGGTCTGCTGTTCGGCAAACTGCTCAGCCTGCTCAGCCGTAGGGGGATCAACCCGATCATCGGCGCGGCAGGGATCAGCGCCTTTCCCATGGCGGCGCGGGTGGTGCAGCGCGTCGCCGCCGAGGAGGATTTCGAGAACTTCCTGCTCTTTCACGCCATGGGCGCCAATGCCGCCGGGCAGATCGCCAGCGTGGTCGCTGGCGGGGTGCTGCTGGCGCTGATGGGAGGGGGATGATCCGGTTGGTACGTGTTCAGATGTACCGCAGAGGGACGTAGAGGATGAGCTTTTTACGCTCGTTGCGCCCCTCCGCGCCCGCCGAGGTGCGGACGTGTTTGGTAGATGCGGACACTATCTTCGCTTGCCGCTCGTGCACGAAGCCGCAAGAAGCCCTATAATGCGTATGACACCCCCGCGTGATCGTTGCCAGGCTTCGATGGCTTGCGGGCTCGTGGCAATCCCTTCGCCTGCTTCGAAAGCTGTGTCGAACATGAGGAGATGATGATGGACCGCCAGCAACTCCTGGTGCAGGACTGGATGACCAGAGATCCTTTGACGGTGGGGCCGGATACCTCCGCGGTCGAGGCATATGAGCGGATGCGTCAGCGGAAGATCCACCGCTTGCCCGTGGTAGAGAACGGTCGGCTGGTGGGGATCGTGACGCGCAGCGATATCGAGGGTACCGGGTCGTTTCAGCGCACCGAGGCGGGCTGGCACGAGGCTCGCTTCGCCCTGGCCGGCACGTCGGTCGAGGAGGTGATGACGCGCAACCCGATCTCGGTCACCGTGACGACGCCGGTGCGCGACGCGGTGGCGCTGATGCTGAAGCACCACCTCAGCGGCCTGCCGGTGGTGGAGAATGAGCAACTGGTGGGGATCATCACCGAGACGGATATTTTCCGGCTGGTGCTCGATCGGTGTCTCGCCGAGGGGTGAGGCGTTTCTGTGTCCTGGAAAGGTTGGTATAAGAGCCTGGCACGCTCAGACCGTTCCACCAGGGTGTGGTCCTCACCCTCCGCCGCCTCGCTGCGCTCGGCGCCCCCTCCCGCTCCACCACAGGCGGAGCGGGAGGGGGCTGGGGGAAGGGTGAGGACGATACCCCGGCGGTCAACTGATCTCGAGTAACAACTCGTGCAGCTTGACCACCTGCCCCGCGCTGACGTGCAGATCGCTGACGGTGCCTGCGCGCGGCGCCTGGATCTCGTTCTCCATCTTCATCGCTTCCAGCACCACCACCGGTTGCCCGACCTGAACCGGTTGGCCCGGTTCCACCAGGACGCGAACAATGCGTCCGGGAATGGGCGCCTTGACGCGCCCATCGCCGCTGCGGGGCCGGGCGACCGTGGCTTCGAGATCGCGCACGTGGATCTGGTAGCGCCCCTGGGGGGTGTCGATCCAGCGCAGATCGGGATCCACACTGAGTTCGTAGGGATGGGCGCCGACCACGGCCCACTCGATCGCCTCCGGTCCGGCCAGCGACGAGACAATGACCGTTACGGGGGTCCCGTCAATGGTGATGCTGACGGGCTCATCATGTCTGGGCAGGGCGCCCACCTCAACCACGAATTCGTGGCCCTCGATGGTTACGTGCAGCTTGCTCATTGGGGGAGCCTCCTGCTATCGCGGTGCCAGCCGCCGGTAAAGGCGGGCGGCGTGATCGGGCGGGCGGACTGGACGCGGGCCAGAAAGGCCAGGGCGGCCACGGCGGCCAGGTCGCGCAGGCTCTCTCCGTCGGGGCGCGCTGCGGGTTCCAGGCGCCGGTGGCTGAACTCGGAGTCGTAGGTCCCCGCGATGAAATCGGGGTCGCTCACCATCTGCCGGAGCATGCTGATATTGGTGTTGATCCCCGTAATGGCGAACTCGGTAAGGGCGCGGCGCAGGCGATGGATGGCCTCCTCGCGATTGGCCCCCCAGACGGCGAGCTTGGCGAAGAGCGACTCGTAGCGCACCGAGACCTCGGCTCCGCTGAAGGCATAGGTGTCCACGCGCACATTGGGGCCGCCCGGCACCCGCAACATACCGATGCGCCCGGGGCTGGGCAGGTAGTCGCGCCAGGGGTCCTCGGCATTGATCCGGCAGAGGAAGGCCGTGCCGGCGATGCGCACATCGTCCTGGCCGAAGCCCAGGGGTTGCCCGGCGGCCAGGCGAATCTGCTCGCGTACCGCATCAATGCGGGTGACCATTTCGGTGGCGGGATGCTCGACCTGCAGGCGCGGCTTGACCTCGGTGAAGTAGTACTGGCCGTCGGTGTCAACGACGAACTCCACGGTGCAGGCCCCCCGGCAACCGAAGAGGCGCGCGATCTCCACCGCCGCGCCGCGGACCGCGGCGCGCTGCGCCGGGGTGAGACCCGGGGCGGGGGACTCGGTGATCACCTTGCGTTTATTGCGCTGGATGGTGCTGTCGCGCTCGCCCATGTGCACCAGCGCGCCGTAGTTGTCGGCCAGGAGCGGCACCTCAATGTAGCGCGAGGGGAGCACGGCGACTTCGAGGTAGACGCGCGGATTGCCAAAGACGGCCTGGGCGGCGGCGGCGGCCTCGCGCACGACGTCGAGCAGGCGCGCCGGCTCCCGCACGATCTGGGTGCCGCGTCCGCGGCCTCCCGACCAGGGTTTGACAACCACCGGGTAGCCCAGGCGCGCGGCCTCGGCGTGGAGGGCGTCGGCCTCGTCGGGAGTGAAGGCCCGGCTCGAAGCGGTGACGGTAGAGAAGCCGGCCTGCCGCACCCGCTCGAGCGCGGCGATCTTGTTGGTGGTCAGTTCCAGGCAGGCGCTGCCCGGCCCGATCACGACGATCCCCTCCTTCTCGCAGGCGCGCGTAAAGTCGAGGTGCTCGGCGAGGTAGCCATAGCCCGGATGGACGGCGTCGGCGCCGGATTGCCGCGCCAGGGCGATCACCAGGTCCGGGTCGCGGTAACTGGCCGGCGGTTCGACCAGGTAGGCCTCGTCGGCCAGATGCACGTAGAGCGCGCCGCGGTCGTCCGGCTCGTAGAGGGCCACCACGGGGATCCCCAGGTCGCGGCAGGCGCGCACCACGCGAACGGCAGGCTCGCCCCGGTTGGCGATAAGCACTTTTTTGAACATGGGTGCACCTTCTCTGACGCCGGGCCGACGGCCCGGCGCGTCGGCGGTTGCGCGTTACATCGGCGAGATCCCGTGTTTCTTCGGCACGTGCCGTTCGCGCTTGGAGAGTGTCACGTGCAGGGCGCGGATGAGCACCCGGCGACTGTCGCGCGGCTCGATCACATCGTCAATCAGGCCCCGCGCGGCGGCGACGTAGGGGTTGTTGAACTTCTCCTGATACTCATCAATCAGTTCCTGGCGCCGCGCCTCGGGATTGGCGGCTGCCTTGACCTCGTTGCGGAAGAGGATGTTGACGGCCCCGGCCGCGCCCATCACCGCCAGTTCGGCATTGGGCCAGGCGTAGAGCAGGTCGCCGCGCAGGCCCTTGCTGCTCATCACGCAGTAGGCCCCGCCATAGCTCTTGCGCAGAATGATCATCAACTTGGGCACGGTTGCCTCGGAGTAGGCGTAGATCAGCCGCGCGCCGTTGCGGATGATCCCCCCGTACTCCTGGCTGGTGCCCGGCAGGAAGCCCGGCACGTCCTGCAGGGTGATGATCGGCACGTTGTAGGTGTCGCAGATGCGAATAAAGTGGGCCGCCTTGATGCTCGCCTTGATGTCAATTGTGCCCGCCAGCACCTGGGGCTGGTTGGCCACGATGCCCACCACGTAGCCATCGAGGCGGGCGAAGCCCACCACCATGTTCTGCGCCCAGAGTTCATGGACCTCGAGGAAGCGTCCGTCGTCCACGATGCTGGCAATCACCTGGCGCACGTCGTAGGGCTTCTGCGGATCCACTGGCACGATATGCTCCAGTTCGGGGCAGCGACGCTCAGGGTCGTCGCGGGGGGGGACGTAGGGCGGGTCGTTGACGTTGTTGGAGGGCAGGTAGCTCAGCAGTTCACGCACCTTCTGCAGGCACTCGCGGTCGTCGGTGGCCAGGAAGTGGGCCACGCCGCTCTCGGTGGCATGGACGCGCCCGCCGCCGAGTTCCTCCTGGCTGACATTCTCCTGCATGACCGACTTGACCACCTCCGGGCCGGTGATGAACATGTAGCTGTTCTCGGTCATGAAGATGAAATCGGTGAGGCCGGGCGAGTAGACCGCGCCCCCGGCGCAGGGGCCGAGGATCACCGAGATCTGCGGAATGACGCCGGAGGCTTCGCAGTTGGTGTCGAAGATCCGCGCGTAGCCGGCCAGGCTGTCAACCCCTTCCTGGATGCGGGCGCCGCCCGAGTCGTTCAGGGCGACGAAGGGGCAGCCGTAGGCCAGGGCCATGCGCATGGCCTTGACGATCTTGTTGGCGTGCATCTCGCCCAGCGAGCCGCCCATCACGCTGGCGTCCTGGGCCGCGGCGAAGACCTGCCGGCCATTGACCAGCCCGAAGCCGGTGACCACGCCATCGCCATAGCGCGAACCCTTGCCGCCCATGTAGCTCTCGTAGCGCGGCATCACCAGGGTGTCAATTTCATTGAAGCTGTCGGGA
This sequence comes from Chloroflexaceae bacterium, assembly GCA_026417815.1. Classification (GTDB taxonomy): domain Bacteria; phylum Chloroflexota; class Chloroflexia; order Chloroflexales; family Chloroflexaceae; genus JACAEO01. Next base: position 9,582 of record JAOACN010000133.1, read on the forward strand.
TCAAAGAGCAGGGCAAGGCGCTCGCGAGCGGTGAGCCGGCCCTTCTGGTGCTGCGCTTCGGCGTCCTTCGGCGTACCGGCGGCGATGGCCTTCCGTTCGCGGAGTTTGCGGATGTAGTCTTCCATCTCCATCGGGCTTTTCCCCTTCGCTATACGCTACGCGGCGCCCACGGCCAGCGTGAGCACATAGCCTTCAGACACGCGCCACCAGCCGCAGAGCGGCGGGGCCTCCAGGATCGGATCGCAGAGCAGGGCAACCGTGGCCCAGGCGCCGCCGCTGGCGGGCGCCACGCGGCACTCGACGCGCCGGGTGTCAACGCTCAGGCCCAGGCGCAGGGCCTTGAGCGCGGACTCTTTGGCGCTCCAGATGGCCGTAACGAGCAATTCACGTTGCTCGGGCGGAGCCGCCGCGACCGCCGCGCGCTCGGCGGAGGTGAAGTAGTCGCCGGCGAAGGCGGGGTGGCGCGGGGCCACCTGTTCGATATCGGCGCCGATGGCCGGGGTGCGCGCCAGGGCGCAGAGGGCCCGGCCCTGGCTATGGCTGATGGTCAGGTGCCAGCCCTCCAGGGCCGCCCGCAGTTCTGGGCGGCGCGCGCCGATGGTGGGCGCGCCGCTGGGCGCAGCCACGATCTCCAGGTCGCGCGGGTCGCAGGCCAGCCCGGCCTCGGCCAGGTGGCGCTGGATGAGGCGTCGGGCCGTCCAGCGCCCGAGCAACCACTCGCGGCGGCGCTTCTCCACCCGCAGCGCCGCCAGGCGCTCACGCTCCGGCAGGCTCAACCACGCTGACGGGGCGAGCGCCGGAAGATCACGTTCGGTCTGGGTGAGCCAGGTAATCATGGGTTGGTGTGCGGGGCGCGACGTTGCGCGCCGGTTCAGATTGAAGGCCCACCTCTGGCGCTACAACGAGACCTCGTCTCGGCGTGGGTTACCGGGGCCGCAGGCCCCCGTATGATCCTCCGTTCCGGCACGGCTTCGCCGCGCCGGAACGGGGTTTTCGGAGGGGCGCAGACCCTCCGAGCCTCCCCCACGGGGAGACGTCTCGTTGCTGAACCAGCGGGTTTCTCAGAAAGGTTGACGCAAGGTGTTTGTGTTGATTTCATTGGGCCGCGGCACCGGTGTAGCCGGTGCCGCGGCCCAACAGGCTGGCGCCAACCCGCCGGATGGGCGTGGACTGAGGGCTAGAACTTCGCCACGCCGGGGAGCTTCGACGTGCGATAGCCGGTCAGGTCAAGGTAGACGTTGCCCTCGTCGTCAATGACCCGGGCGTCGAAGCTGGCCCCTTCGTCATGAGCCGTGACGATGGCGTAGATCGCTTTCCCGTTGCCCACCTCGGGGTGCCGGTAGACCTCCAGGGTCTCCAGCGAGGAGGGCAGCGCCATCGCCTCGGTGTTGGCGATCTCCCAGACCCCGGCGGTCTGGAAGCAGAGTTCGAGCAGGCGCGGGTCCACCAGGTGTTCGGCCTCGGCGGGGGCGCTGTCGGGCGGCAGGTCGCTGGCGAGCATACCGAAGGCCATATTGCCGGCTATCAGCACCTTCTCCAGCACCTGGTAGGCCGGGCCGTGGAAGTAGACCTGGTAGATGTCCGAACGCTCCACCACCCGCGCGTCTTCGGCCATCTGGGGCCGCTCGGCGTGGGCCTCCGCAGCGGGTGCGCTGGTCAGACGCACCGTGGCCTGGAAGTGGACCGTCTCCTGGGGCGGGGGCGGGGTGTGTCCCGGCGCCACCGCCGGCTGGAAGATGGAGCGCAGTTCGGTGTGCGCCAGCAGTTCACCCTCGCCGGCCGGATGCACCGTGGCCCTGAGCACCAGGGTGCGCGGCTGGCCGCGGTGGAACTTCACCGGGCTGTCGAGCCGCTCGTGCTCGATGCGGGCGACGCGGTAGCCGGGGACCAGCAGGCTGGCCAGTTCGGCGAAGCCCTCGGTGCCCATCACCCCGGGCAGCACCGGCGTGCCGTCGATCTTGTGGTCGTAGAGGAACGGCTGCACCGCCGGGTCCAGCGCCGTCTCGGCGACGATGCCGCTGTAGAGACCGGCCTTGCGCACCGTGCCGACCATCAGGAAGGGCCGCTCGCGCGACGCCAGAACTGCGGCCACCTTCTCCGGGTCAATGCCGCCGTGCTCATCGAACTCCTCGGTGAGGATGCCCAGACGCATGCCGACGACGATCTCGCCGCGGGTGCCCCCGGCGGTCAGTTCGCGGCGGATGGTGGGGATGCCCACCTCCGGCGGGAGCATATCGATCCCGGCCATCTCCATGATTCTGGGGATGGAGCCGCGGGTGGCCATACCGATGCCGCCCCAGGCCGTCCAGTCGATGGCGATGCCACGGGTCTCCGGACGGGTGTGCCGCATGCTGCTGGTGATCTTGCACAGCAGGTCATTGGCGGCGCTGTAGTCGGTCTGGCCGCTGTTGCCGAAGCGCCCGGCCACGGAGCTGAAGGCCACCGTGGCGCCGATCGGCATGCCCTTCGCCGCCCGCAGCAGGCTGAAGAAGCCGTCGGCCTTGATGTCGAAGACGCGGTAGAACTCATCGGGCTGCTTATCGGCCAGGCCGCGACTGATCTCGATGCCGCCAGCGTGCAGCAGCACGTCGATCCGGCCGAAGCGCTCGCGGATCTCCTCGACCACCGCGCTGACGGCGGGGCCGTCGCGCAGGTCCAGGCTGCGGTAGAAGGCCACGCCACCGGCGGCCTCCACCGTCTCGATAGCCCGCAGGGCGGCCTCCGAACGCTCGACGCCCATGATCGTCCGGTCGATCTGCACCGGGGTGACCTTCTCGCCCTTCGCCTGGGCCTCGGCGATCAGCGCCGCCTTGAGCGCGTCGCGGCCCTGGCGGAAGAGGGCGATCCGCTCGTCGGCGGGATCGGGTGTCGGGGTCAGGTCGAGCAGGAAGAACTGGCCGCCACCGCCAGCGCGGGCCAGGTCGGCCACAATGGCGCTGGTAATGCCGCCAGCCGCGCCGGTGACCAGGTAGACCGTCTCGGGGCCGAGGTGCATCCCCGGCTGCCCATCGGCGGCAGGGCGCTCCTCGAAGCCGATGCTGAAGCGCAGGTTGTCGTGGTACCCCACCTCGACCACGCCGGGGTCGAAGAGGGTCTCGGCAATCAACGCCTCGGCCGGCTCGGCGCTCTTGCGGCTGGCCTCGAAGTCAACCGCCTTCACCCCCGCCGCCGGGCGCTCGCGCTTGTAGGCCTTGGCGAAGCCGGTGACGGCCCCGCCCAGGGGCGCGGTCGCCCCGTGCTCGTCGTAGCCGTGCAGCCCGCCCATCCGTGTGGCCACCACCAGGAAGGGGTTGGCGTCAGGCTGCGCGGTGACCAGGGCGCGAACCGCGCGGTAGAGGTTCTTCACCCGCACGCGGTTCAGTTCGCGCCACTGCTCCAGGTCAAGCTCCTCCAGGTCAGGCTCGACGTCCAGGGCGGTCAGCCAGTAGACGCCGGCGATCGGCCCCTCGGCCAGGAAGCCCTGGATGATGCCGTCAATTTCCTCGTCGGCGGGCGGTGCCTCGATGCCGAGCACCTGTGCGCCGCGCTTCTCCAGGCGCGAGGCCAGGGAGCGCCCGACGCCGCCGCGGTCGAACATCACCACCACCCGGCTGCCTTCGAGGCTCACCCCGGTGGCCTTGCAGAGTTCCAGCGGCGGCCGCAGCACCGGCGTGGGCACGCGGCGCGGCGCGCGGTCGGCCTCGCTCACGTCGTAGATCACCGGTTCGCTGCTGGCGACCGCCGCGGGGCTCTCCGCAGCCACGGGGGCCTCGGCCACCGGCGCGGCGCTCGCGGCGCCGCCCGCGGCCAGGTCGGGCCGGTGCTCGCGCACGAAGCCGATCACGTGCCGAAGGGTGGGGTAGTCGCGCAGCTTGAGGTCCTCGATGCGCGGGATGCCGAAGGCCTCGCGCACGGCGGCGAAGGTCTCGGCCTGCTTGACGGTGTCCACGCCCAGGTCGGCCTCAAGGTCGAGGTCGAGGTCGAGCATCTCGGTGGGATAGCCGGTCCTGTCGGCGACAATCGCCAGGACCTTCTCGGCCACCGGGTCGCTGACCGCGGCCGGGGCCGCCTCGACCACCGGCGCAGGGGCCGCCGGGGTCTCGGCGACAGGAGCGGCGGCCAGGTCGGGCCGGTGCTCGCGCACGAAGCCGATCACGTGCCGCAGGGTGGGGTAGTCGCGCAGCTTGAGGTCCTCGATGCGCGGGATGCCGAAGGCCTCACGGACGGCGGCGAAGGTCTCGGCCTGCCTGACGGTGTCCACGCCCAGGTCGGCCTCGAGGTCAAGGTCGAGGTCGAGCATCTCCGGCGGGTAGCCGGTCTTGTC
>JAOACN010000158.1 GCA_026417815.1 Chloroflexaceae bacterium
CGGCCTTGTAGCCGCTGAGCATGTGAATGGCGCTGATGGGCAGGTCCGCGCGATGCTCTAGCCACAGGTCGAGCATGATGTCCACCGGGACCAGCATGTGGCGGCGCTCCAGCTCCTGCGACAGCGCGGCCATGGCCTCAAGGGGCAGATGGATAACCAGGTCCAAGTCGGCCGTTGTTCGTGGCTCACCCCAGGCCCACAGCGCCACAGCGCCGCCGATCAGGTAATCAACCTGCGCCGCCTCCAGGGCATCTACCACCTCTCTAACGAAGGCGTTGAAGGTGAACTCCGTGTTACCACGCATGAGCGCGCATCCTGACCAACCGCAGCGCCTCGTTTTCGCTGAGTTCAGGCTGGCGCTGGCGTAAGAGATAGGCAGCTGCCTGTTCGACGGCTTCGATCATGGAGATGGCCTGTGCGACGCGCTCAGCGGGGGTCAGGCGTTGCGCGATCGCGACTTGGCGCAGGTCGAGCTCGGCCACTGCGCCGGCGATGGCTTCTCGCCAGTCGGCCGGACGGGGGGGCAAGGCGGTGGTGGGAGCGGTCACCGCGGGATGTTCAGCCATTTCGATCTCCTCACGCGCAGCGCTGGGGACGTCCCTGCCCACTTGACGAGGAATGCTGTGAAAATCCCATCGGGCGCAGGACGCCCATGGCACGGGCCGCCCGCAACCGGGGGCGCAGACGCTGCGATAGCCAGCCGCATTGTACCACGAGCGCCCTCGGTTCCCAAGGGCCAATGGCCTTATCACCCTCGGCTTCCTCTGAGCCAATGCACGGCCTTCGGCAACTGCCCTTTCAACCGATCGGAACTCAAGCCTTCAGGCCGGGATGAGGGCCTCTCTTTCTTTTTGACAATCGTCATGCTTTGCCTATAATGTCATAACGTTATAACATTTCCTTGAAGGGCCGCCCCCATGACCCCATCCGCCCCCGTTCGCGTCGCCGCCCTCCAGCTCGCCGTCGGCGACGACCTCGACGCCAACCTGGCCGCCTGCCTGCGCCTGGTGGACCGGGCTGCGCGGCACCGCCCCCACCTGATGGTGCTGCCGGAGTTCGTCAACCACCTGGCCTGGTACCGCGACGCCGAGCACTGCTACGAGGTGGCGGTGACCCTGGACGGGCCCTTCGTGGCGGCCATCGCCGAGCGCGCCCGCCAGCACCGCTGCTACATCAAGCTCAACGTCACCCTGCGCCGGGAGGAGGGCGCGGTCACGGGCACCAACATCCTGCTCGACCCGGAGGGCCGCATCGCCGCGGTCAACGACAAGCAGGTCCTGATGGGCAACGAGAACAACTTCCTGCGGCCGGCCTGCGAGCCGGCGCCGGTGGTAGAGACGCCCATCGGCCGGCTGGGCATGTACGCCTGCATGGACGGCGTCATCCCCGAGGTGGCCCGCTCCCTGGCCGTGCGCGGCGCGCAGGTGCTGCTCAACAGTCTGAACTCCTTCGCCCTGGACGAGGCGGCCCTCCACATCCCCGTGCGCGCGGCCGAGAACCGCGTCTTCGTGGTGGCGGCCAACAAGGTGGGTCCCCTGGTGCCCGACGCGCTGCGCCCGACCGTGGCCGCCAAGCTCCAGATTGACCCCGTCTGGCTGGACGGCGCGGGCGAGAGCCAGATCGTGGCCCCCGACGGCGCGGTCCTGGCCAAAGCGCCCCGCCGCGGGGAGGCCGTGGTCTGGGCCGACATCGAGCCGGCCCGCGCCGACGACAAGCGCCGCGG
>JAOACN010000179.1 GCA_026417815.1 Chloroflexaceae bacterium
CAGGTGCTGTATCCTGGTCATGAGTCTGGCTCCTTCTACGATGGTTGGTACGACACGTATCATAGAAGGTTCCAGACTCTTTGTCATCCCCAACCTGACCGTCGCCGGCATCGCTCATCTGTTCTGTCCGCCCCTAAACCCTCTCCCCGCGGGCGGGGGCGCGGGGAAAGCCGGTTTCCCCGCCCCTCTCCCAATGGGCGGGGGCGCGGGGAAACCCGGTTTCCCCGCCCCTCCCACCGCCGATGGTCGCGTAAGGAGGTTGCCGGGAGGGCGTTGCCCTCCCAGCCCCACCCGGGCGGAGAGCGGTGTTCCGCTTCCAGCGGGCGGGGGCGTGGGGAACCCCGGTTTCCCCACACGTCTCCCCGCGGGCGGGGGCGCGGGGAAACCTGGTTTCCCCACATCCCACCAACCGGCGCCGGTTACGGGAGGACCGGGAGGGCCCGGCCCTCCCGCACACGGCGCGCGGGGGCGCAAGGTCACCTCACCGGCGCCGGGGGCGCAGAAACAAAAGCGTATTGGCGACCACGGCGCAGGCGTAGAGGCATGCGGTGGCGACAAAGAGGGGGCCGAAGCCGTAGCGTTGCTGCACGATGGCGCTGACGGTCGGGCCGATGATGTAGCCGGTGGAGAAGGCGCCCTTAATCAGACCGATCACCACCGGGCGGGCGGCCTCGGGGGTGCGTTCCATGGCGTAGGCATCGTAGATGGGAATGGCCAGGTTCATAAGCGCGCCGCGGGCCAGGGCGACCGTGACGGCGAGCCAGAGCGTGGGGGCCATGCCCAGCAGCAGCAGGCAGGGGATGGCGAGGGCCTGGGTGAGCACGACGCTGCCGATCCTGCCGAGGCGTCGCGACAGCCATGGCCCGAGCAGGGTAGCGGTCCCGGTGGCGACGCCGATGGCCGCAAAGATGATGCCCAGCGCAGTATCGGAGGCGTCGTAGCGCTGGCGGAAGTAGAGGTTGAGGAAGGGGATCAGCAGCGCGGCGCCGAAGGAGATCAGCAGCGGCGAGAGGATGAAGGGCCAGGCGCCGAATGCGGCGCGGAGCAACGCGCTGGCGCTGATCGGTGCCGGTTCGGCGGGCCGCGGCGCGCCGGCCGGTTCAGCCGGGAGCAGCAGTGGCAGTATGGCCAGGGCGACCAGCGTTGCGGCAACGGCGAAGGTGGCGCGGTAGGCCGGGGCGCCGGCCGGCAGGCCCAGGATGCCGGCGGCGAGCCCGGGGAAGGGACCGCCGATCAGGTTGCCCAGACCCGCCGCGCCGATGATCAGCGCGCCGTTGAGGGCAAAGAGCGTATCGCGTTCAGCCGGGCGGCTGTGGCGCATCATGAAGGGCGCGGCGCTGACCTGGAAGAGCACCGATGCCGGGCCGCTCAGCGCGGCGCAGAGCAGCAAGGGTGCCGGGGCGGGCCAGAGGGCCACCCCCAGCAGCGCCGCAGCGTGGAGCAGCGCGCCGGCGATCAGCGCCAGGCCCAGACCGATCCGCTGCACCGCCCACCAGATCGGCAGGCTGCCCAACGCGGCCGCCAGCACCGGCAGACTGTTGAGCATTCCGAGCAGCGGCGTCTCGCCAATCAGGGGGAGCCTGATCCCGCGCCGGTCGTAGCCAAGTTCCACCAGTAACAGGTTGTAGAACAGGCCGCTGATGGCGAGGCCAAAGGTAAGCAGCGCGGCGTGGAACAGGTAGCGCCGCGCGGGGCGGGTCAGGCTGGGCATTGACTCTGGAAGATCTGCCTTGTCGTGCGGCCGGGAGGCGTCCCCTGTATCATACCAGGGGGCGGGGGGTGAGGGGTGAATGGATAAGGGCCAAACGTGGTGGACGTTGCAACGGCCCTGACAGCCCTCCCACGGGTGTGCAGTTTCTTCGCTAAGGGTACAATAAATCCTACAGTATTTCTCACGGAACTGAGTAGGCTGTGAACGAAGTTTCCTTGCATTTCCGTCCCCCTCCCAACCTCCCCCTGTTGGGGGGAGGAGCCGGACTCCCGCCCCCAGCGGGGGAGGGTTGGGGAGGGGGCGAAGTTACCGAAAAACTTCGTTCACAGAGTACTGAGGCTTACCCGTCTGAACCGCCGGTGATACGGAACTTGCCGGATGTGCCACTAACGCCTTGCGTCTCTGCGCCTTTGCGTCAGCTTTTCTGAGAAACCCTCTATGAGCATAGAAACCCAGATCCTCCATCCCGACGCTGCTGGCATCGCCGCCGCCGCGGCCCTGCTGCGGGCCGGGCAACTGGTCGCCTTTCCTACTGAGACGGTCTACGGGCTGGGCGGTGATGCGCTCAACCCCGCGGCGGTGGCGGCGATCTTCGCCGCCAAAGGTCGCCCCGCCGATGATCCGCTGATCGTCCACCTGACCGATGCCGCCGATCTGCCCCGGGTGGCGGCCGCTGTGCCGCCCGCGGCGCGGGAGCTGGCCGCGGCCTTCTGGCCCGGCCCGCTGACCCTGGTGCTGGAACGCGGTCCGGCGGTGCCCCTCGCTGTGACCGCCGGGGGGCCGACGGTGGCCGTGCGCGTCCCGGCGCACCCGGTGGCGCGGGCGCTGATCGCCGCGGCGGGCACGCCGATTGCCGCGCCGAGCGCCAACCGCTTCGGCCATACCAGCCCTACCACCGCCGCGCACGTGCTGGCCGATCTGGGCGGGCGCATCGCGGCGGTGATTGACGGCGGCCCGACGCCGATCGGGGTCGAGTCCACGGTACTCGACCTGACACGTCCCACGCCGACGGTGCTGCGCCCCGGCGGGGTCAGTCTGGAGGAACTGCAGGCCCATCTGGGGGAGGTGGCGGTGGAGAGCCGGAGCGCGGGGGCGGAGCCGTTGCGCTCGCCGGGCTTGCTGGAGCGCCACTATGCCCCGCACAGTCCCTTATGGCTGGTGATCGGTCCCGAGGCTGCTGCGCGGGCCTGGCTGCGCGAGCGCGCCGCCGCCGAGCGCGCCGCCGGGCGGCGGGTGGGCCTGCTGGTGCCCGACGAAGACGCGGCGCTGCTCGCCGATCTTGGCGCGGACATCGAACCCCTCGGCCCCTCTGCGGCCCTCGACGTCGTGGCGCGGCGCCTCTATGCCGCTCTGCGCGCCCTGGACAGCCGGCGTCCCGACTGCATCCTGGCTCGCGACCTTGGCGAGCGCGGCCTGGCCCGGGCCATCCGCGACCGGCTGAGCCGCGCCGCCGCCGGGCGGGTGGTGGCGCTTGACCCGAAGTAAGGCGACGCCTTGTTTCAAGCGCATCCTGAGGCGCGGTCATGCGATCATGCTATGCCTCTTGCGCGAGCGAGTTGCGTTGCGCGAAGAAGGCGCTGACGCTTTCCGCGGAAATCAGAATGGAAAGCCCCCAGATAAACTCGATGAGCATCAAGTTGCGCCAGTCCCACTCCTTGATTTCCTCTGCGAGGAGGTTCAGAGGGGTTGCACCCCTCCGGGCTTTCCTCTTCCTGGTGCGGCGCGGCGAAGCCGCGCCGCACCAGGAAGAGAAGATCTTCGGGGGCCGCAGGCCCCCGCAACGCCCGCCAGGGGCAACGTGACAAAGTAGAACTACCGCGAATTGACAAACTAGAGCTACTGACGATCGCCCCAGCGCCAGCGCGGCGGTTCTCCTGTGAGCCAGCACACCACGATGAGCAACGCGCTCAGCAAGGCGGTGCAGGCCACAAAGGCGACGGGCCCGCGCGATGGCAGCACGAAAAATGCGCAGGCCAGCAGCAGAGCGAAGAAGATGAGAAGGACCGCCCATCCCTGCCACGTGGCCGGCAGGCCCCACCCCCAACCGTACCGCTTCGCGGGAAACCAGTACTTCGGTTGTCCGGACATGGCCTTCTCCACTTTGGGGGTTAATCCGGCGCAGCGAAGCGGCGGAGCGACGTCCGGTTCAAAGGCGTGTTGCCTGGAGTTGGGCTGACCCGTGTTCACGACTCAAATGCTCCGCCCCCCATATCTTGATGATAACCAGCACCGCTATCGCTAGAAAGCCGATCATGAATCCGCTGGCAGCCAGACTCATCTTCATGTCTGGCATTGCTAACCAGATGGACCAGTTCATCGAGGTGTGCGTCAGGAGGGCCGCCAGAATACTGCCATTGGTGTTGTTGTAAATCCAGGTGAACAGAATAGACGCCAGGGTAATAACTACCAGCAGCGATAAGAAAACCACGAGATCGTCTGTCATGAACCTGCCAGGAATAAAAACGGCTGGAAGATGCCATAACCACCAGAAGAATCCCAGGATAATGCTGGACGTCAGAGCGTTAAAACGAGATTGCAGGCGCGGCAAGGCGTAACCTCGCCAGCCGAACTCTTCCTGGAGCGGCCCGGCGGTGAAGAGAATGACGAAAAAGGCGATCAACGCATAAGGTGGATTGGAAACGACCGAGAGGTCAATCGGTCTGAAGCCCGCCAGTGCCGCAACCCAGATAGACCCGCCGAAGAGAACGCAGGGCAGAAGTAAGATTGCGGCCAACCAGATTTTCTTGAAGCGAAAGTCAATCCCCCGTTTCAAGAGCTGGAGAACGCCTCTGGCGCCCTCTTGGAGAAACGTCAGTACAAAGGCGGCAACGAATGGGCCGAAGGCGGCAGGGTTAAGAGGACCCGCCAGAAAATCAGTCCACCCCGCAGGAAAAGCGACACCGCGTGCTACGAGAGCGTTGGGTATCCAGCATGCCCACGTAAAAGCGTAGGCAACTGCAAAATACAACCACAAACTCTTATCATTACTCTTGATCCCCATGGTGGTCTTCGTATGCGGGCTGTCTTCGGTTCTGCCCGGCCTGATGGCAGTGTAGATTGCGGACTGCTCGCTGTCAAGGAGTTGCCGCGTATGCGCCTCCATCCCGCCTTGACATTCTCACACTGCCGCCGGTATACTCCCCGTGAGCGTCTTCCAGGTTAAACGATTAAGCGATGGCCACCATCAAGGATGTCGCGCAGCGCGCGCGGGTCTCTACTGCTACAGTGTCGTATGTGTTGAACGGCACCGGCGCGGTGACCGAGGCCACGCGGCGGCGGGTGCTGGAGGCGGTAGAGGCCCTGAACTACCACCCCCACCACGCGGCCCGTAGCCTGCGCACCCGTGCCCGTACCCTGGGCCTGGTTCTGCCCGCCGGTTCCCCTGGCCTGGCCGACCCGGCCCTGGCCGAGCTGGTGGCCGGTCTGGCCGAGGGCGCCGCGGCGCTGGACCACTTCCTCTTGCTGGCCTCCGCTGGACCTGAGGTGGCCGAGGCCGAGCTTGCCCTGGAACTGGTCGCGACCAACCGGGTGGACGGGCTGGTGCTCCTCGACCTGCGGGTTGACGATGCGCGGGTGGCCAGTCTGATCGCCGCGGGGGCACCCTGCGTCTGCGCCGGCCCACCGGTCGCGCCGGGATGTCCGGCGCTCGGCTACGATTTCGAGGGCGGGGCCCGCGAGGCCACGCGCCACCTGCTGGCCCTGGGCCACCGGCGCATTGCCCTGATCGCCCTGCCCTCGGACCTGGCGGCCAGCGAGCCGTTTACCGAGGGCTATCTGCAAGCCCTGGACTGCGCCGGCCTCGTGCCCGACCCGGCCCTGGTGGTCGAAGCGGGCACGTCCGAGGACGATGGCATCACTGCGATGCAGGAACTGCTGGCCCTGCCCGAACCGCCGACCGCGGTGCTTGCCGCGGGCGATGCGCTGGCCTTTGGCGCCATGCACGCCATGCGGGATGCCGGGCTTGCCGTCGGCTGTGATGTATCGCTTATCGGCATGGGCGACCTGCCGCTGGCGGCCCATATCGACCCGCCGCTCACCACCCTGCGGGCCCCGCGGCGGGCCCTGGGCAGGGCCCTGGCGCGGCGGCTGGCGCTCCTGGTGGAACGGCGCGATGGCGGCGCGCCCGACGCGCTGCTCAGGCTGCCGTTGATCATCCGGCGCACCACGGCCCCGCCCCCGCGCCGCGGGTAGAGACGTCCCGCCGGGGCGTCTCTACCCGCGGCGCGGGGGTAGAGACGCCCTGCCGGGGCGTCTCTACATCGGGTTCATGCACTATCCAGAGGAGGATGTTCCCTTATGGCCGGCATCAAGTTCGATCACGTCTGGAAGCGATTTGGCGAGGTCACCGTGCTCAAGGACCTCAATCTTGACATAATTGATGGCGAGTTTCTCGTGCTGGTTGGCCCGTCGGGCTGCGGAAAGTCCACCGCCCTGCGCTGTCTGGCCGGCCTGGAGGAGATCACCGAGGGCCAGATCTGGATCGGTGACCGGGTGGTCAACGATGTGCCGCCCAAGGACCGCGACATTGCCATGGTCTTCCAGAGCTATGCCCTCTACCCGCACATGAGCGTATACGACAATATGGCCTTCGGCCTGAAGCTGCGCAAGGTGCCGAAACAGGAGATTGACCGGCGCGTCAAAGAAGCCGCCGAGATGCTCTCGATTGGCCATCTGCTGGACCGCAAGCCCAAGGCCCTCTCCGGCGGCCAGCGGCAGCGCGTCGCCCTCGGGCGGGCCATCGTGCGCGACCCCGCTGTCTTCCTCATGGACGAGCCGCTCTCCAACCTCGATGCCAAGCTGCGCGTGCAGACGCGCGCCGAGATCTCCAAGCTGCACCAGCGTCTCAAGACCACGTTCATCTACGTGACCCATGATCAGACCGAGGCCATGACCATGGGTTCGCGGATCGCAGTGATGCGGGACGGCATTCTCCAGCAACTGGATACGCCCCAGCACCTCTACGACCACCCCGCGAACATGTTCGTCGCCGGGTTCATTGGCAGCCCCTCAATGAACTTCTTTGAGGCCCGCCTCGAACGCCTGAACGGCGGGTTAAGCGTCGTGGTCGGCAACGACTTCATCGTGCCCGTGCCGCAGGCAAAACTGGAGCGGGTCGGCAGCCATGTGGGCAAGGATATCTATTTTGGCATTCGCCCGGAGGATGTGCACGACGCCAGTTACGTGGCCCGCGGCGTGGACGAGAGCGCGAAACTCATGGTGCAGGTGAACCTGACCGAGGCCATGGGTTCCGAGGTCTATGCCTACATGGAGAACAGTGGCCGGGAGTTCATCGGACGCCTCGATCCGCGCACCGCGGCCCGCACCGGTGAACCCCTTGAGATTGTCCTCGATATGGAGAAGATGCACATTTTTGATCGGGAGACCGAGAAGGCGCTGGTGTAGCAGGTCTGGTCGCGGAGGGGGTCGGGGAGGGCAAAGCCTCCCTGACCCTCTCTGCTACCTTCGGAAAGCCTCCTTCTGACTGCCGCCCGTCAGCGCGATCAGCGCATCACCACTGGCAGATACATGCTCAACCGCGGCAGCGCGGCGCTGACCTCTCGGCTATAGGGAGAAACCACCCCGGCCGCATCGTATGCCTGCACCACATAGTAGAACGTTTGTCCGCTCGATGCGGGCAGGTCGTTGAAGGCTGCGCCAGTGGCTTCGCCCACCAGTTCGTAGGGGCCGCCCGGCTGCGTGCTCCGCAGGATGCGATAGCCCGCCACGCCCGGCACGTCCAGCGGCAGCCACTGTACAGCCAGGGACGACTCGTACAGTGTGCCCTCCTGCACGCCCACCGCCTGCGGCGCCGGCAGCGCGCCCAGGTCGGCTACGCCGCGGTTGTTCTGGGAATTGGCATCCTCCCCGGTCGGGATCACCTCAGCGTAGATTGGCTGCGCGCCGGCCGCCGCGACCAGCCCTATCACCACCTGGCGACTCTCGTTGAAACCCAGCGGCGGCACCCCGCGGCACTCGACCAGGGTCCCGCTGCCCGGCACGCCGCGGTACAGGCAGACCCGCGCCTCGGGCGCGGTGTTGCGCCCCAGGTTGCGCACCGTGGCGGTGACCGTCACCGTGCTGCCCGCAGCGGCGTGGGTCTGGCCGAGCGCCAGCGTCGGATCGAGCGCAGGGTCAGCCTCGGGCCGCAGGGTCACGATGTCCAGGGTCGTGTCGTTGCTCGTCTGGGCGGCCATATTGACCCAGACGAAGCGTTCGTCGCTCTGCGCGGCGAGGCGGGCCAGGTGCTCATCGGCTGCTATGCCGACCGGCAAGACCGGCGGCGAGCCGATCCTGGCGACCACGGCCTGGCCGTTGGCCGGGTTGAGGGCGATGGCGGCCTGCCGGTTCTGCCGCGGTTCGTTCGTCAGCAGCAGTGGCGCGCTGAATGCGGCCGCGGCCCCGGCGCGGCGGGCCAGCGCGACCTGGCCCAGCCAGGTGTTGTCGTTCGGCTGGCCAAAGCGACGGAAGGCCAGCAAGGTCTCGCCGTTGGCGGCGCTGGTCAGCCGGGGACGCTCGGCGTACACCGTCTCGCCATTTTCGCCGGGCGCCCGCGCCGCATTGAAGACCGAACCATCGGCCAGGTTCAACTGCGCTGTCCACAGTTCAGCCCGGTTGCTCAAGGGGCCGATATCCGTCTGCCCGTCCGCGTCCACTCCGCGCACCAGGAAGGCCAGCTCGGCGATGTTCGGGTTGGCTGCGTTAAGGGCGACCGTCGGCGAGTCGCTGCGGCGCGTCAGCTCGGACAGGAGCTGCGGGTTCCACGTCCCGGTCGCGTCCGGCGTGGCGCTGGCCAGCCGGCGGTCAGCGACCGTGTTCGGATCGCCATCGGCGTCAAAGGTCCAGACCAGAATTCGCCGCTGCTGGCCGGTGGCCGGGTCGGAGGCGAAGAGACGGGCAACGGCCACCTGGGCGTTCATGCCGCCGGTCGGGGCAGCGCCCAGGAGTTGCAAGTTGCTCCACGAACCGTCTGGCGTGCCGGGCAGCGCTGTCCACTCACGCACGGCGATGCGCTGGTCGGTGCGGGTACGCAGGTCGCCGTCGGTGTCGCGCGTCCAGGCCAGGGTGGCGCCCTGGATGTCGCCGGCGATGGCGGGGCGACCGTCGCCGACCAGGTCGTCCGTCAGGGCGATCGGTGCGCTCCACGCGGCGCCGTTCCAGGCGGAGACGTAGATCTCCTGCCGCCTGAGGGTCTCGCCCAGGTCACCGCCGGTGGGCGAGGCAGTGGCAAGGGGCAGGGTGTTCTGCGTCCAGGCCACAATGGGGGTGTACCCAGGTCCGGCGAAGGCGACCACGGGATCACTGACGCTACGGGAGCCCTCGGTCACGGGGATGGCCGTGCCCCAGACATCGCTGCCGGCCGGCTTGAAGCGCGCCATGACGCGCGGGGCCGGGGTGGCGCCGCCAGCATCTTCAACGTAAACCATCACCATGCGACCGTTGGGGTCAGCCGCCAGCGCCGGCGCTTCCAGTGCGCTCGTTGCCGCCGGCTGGGCCGCGAGGGCCTGCAATTGCGCTATCGCCTGGCGCGCGTTGCAGCCAGAGGGGATATTCGTGTTGACGACCGGCTCGTCGAGGATTGTCCACGACCAGAAGAGAAAGCGGCCTTTGATGATCAGCCGCACGAAGATCGTCAGGCAAGGGTCGTCGAACCAGGCGGGGGGATCGTTGTCCACGTTCACTTTGAACGGCAGGGCGACCGTGACGCCGGGCTGTGCGGTGCCCTCGGCGCCAGCGATGCCGAAGAGCACATCGGCGGCGATGGTGAGGCCCAGCCACGCCGAGACACTGGGCCGTAGCTCTGCCTCGAGCCCCGGCCGCAGCGGATAGACCGCCGCCGAAAGGGACAACTCGCCGCCCACACCGATCGAGATGCTGGCGCGCACTACCACCCACGGCGGAACAGCAAATAGCGGCCCGCCGAAGATGGTCAGGTCCTTACGAAAGGAGGCGAGGGGAAAGCGTGGGGTGTAGTGGACAACAGAAGCGTAGTTGTTCGGCTTGAACCACTTGCCCAACGTTTTGCCGCCCGGATCGAGATCCAGCGTCTGGTTGTAGACGTTAATGCTCATCAACCGGGCGTAGGCCGTCGCCTCCATGGCACTCAGCCAGACCTGGCCATCGAGGGTCAGCGCGCCCTCCACGTAGACGCCTGCGCCCAGGCGGTTCTGCAGCACGCCCACGAGCGGCAGAGAGGGTGTATCAAAAACCAGCGGCAATCCGGCCACGTTGGGCATTGTCCCCCAGAAGCGGTAGATCTTAAGGTTGTTATCCCAGACCGAAACGGCCCCCGGCTGCCACCTGGAGCTGGCGGTCGGGTTGGCCAGCATCTGGATGGTGTGGAAGGTCGCGCACTGCTGCTGGCCGTTGACCACGGGCACGGCGATCAGCTTTATCTGGCCGGGGGGCAACTGGCCGACGTTGTACTGGAACGTCCACGGCTTGGCGGTGGCCGAGCCGATGAGAACAGGCGCGGCGTTGCCGATCTGCCGATAGTACTCCACCCGCTCCACAGCCACGTTCCCCTTACGCTGCACGTAGGCCTGAAACTCCACGGTCAGCGGCACCCCTGAGAGGTAGATGCCGAAGTCGTAGCTAGACTGGGGCTTGGGCTTGGGGGATGCGCCCTGGTAGTAGGGCGCGATCGCTTTCATACTGAAGGATGTGTCCAGGTCCACGATCCCGAAACTGTTGAGGTGCGAAGGGGTCCCGGATACCAGGGCCACTTTGGCGTCGTTGCTGAAGAGGCAGGGGACGCCATTCACGTCCCGTTCACCCTCCCACGGGAAGTAGGCGATGCTCGGGTCGCCGTTGGGCGTCACGACGATGTCGCTGAAGCGGGCAAGCTGCGAGAAGCCCCCCTCAACCGCGCCCCGATAGCGGCCCGGCGCGACGTTGTTGAGCTGGAACGCGCCGTTGGCGGCGATGGCCGCACTGGCGACGCTACGCCCCGAACGGTCGAGCAGGTGGAAGGTGGCCCCCGTGCCGGCCGCGGGCGCCGGCGCCTGGCCGGAGACGCTGCGCGTTGGCGGCGCGGTTACGGTGAAGGTGGCGCAGGTGAGCCGCGCCGTGGCCGATCCGGTGACGGTGGCGCACACCCGCGCCGGGCCAGGCTGCGCGTCCAGTGGCACGCTGACCTGGGCGCTATAGCTGTTGCCGGCCGTGTTCACCACCGCCGCGGTGACTGTCTGCGCGGCGTCGTTGTAGACCCACATCACCCGCACGCCCGCCGCCGATGTGTTGGTCTGCCCGCTGACCGTGATGAGCTGGGTGATGGAGCCGGAGGTCGCGCTCAGGTTGACGGTGGCCGTGGGCGAGTTGCCGGGCAGCGGCGCCGGAATGTCGCTCGGCGCGGCCCTGGCGGCTGCGCGGGGCGGCAACGAGCCCGTGAGCAGGCTGAATGCCACGAGGAGCATTACTCCCGCCAGCGGAAAGCGTATCGGCTTCATCTGTCTCACCCCTTCTCTTGCAGACGTCGGAACAGCACGGCCAGGTAGTCGGCAATCTGCGCCTCGCTGCTCAACGCCAGGTTGCTGGAGGGGAAGCGCAAGAAAACGTAGCGACCATCTTGCAGCGCCTGCACGGCGCGCAACTGGCTCTCGGGGATGACCCAGGTGTACCCCTCCTGCACATAGTCCGCCAGGCTGTTCACGACAACCCCTGGCAGTCTGCTGGCGGGATCGGTGTCCAGGCGCCATTTGACGAGGGTCTCCTCACCGGTGTAGGCCTGCACCGTGAACTCGGCCTGCTGGGCGGCGCCGGGCGGGGTGTAGAACCACGTGCAGGCGGTCCAGCCCGGCAAGACGGTATCCATCAGGTTGTCTGGCTGCGTGCCGATCAGGCGCTGGAGCTCGTCGCCAGGCACCAGCTCGGCGCAGGGGATGGTCAACGGGGCCGACGCGGCGGCGGGTTGCGTGGTCGCTGGCTCGGCCGGGGTTGTGGCCGCGGGCGATGGCGGGATGGCCGCGGGTGTCGGCGCGCCCTGTGAGATGGGTTGACCGCCCCCGCAGGCGGCGAGGACGAGGGCCGCAAGAACCGTGAGCAAAACCACGGGCATATCGAATTCGTGTCTCACGTTCGCCTCCTGGCCACTCTACGCCAGCGACGGATGCCAGCGTTCCGTCACTGGCGGCTGTTACTGGAACGGCGCATCGTCGTCCGCTGGCGGGGCCTCGGCGGAGATGCCCGGCGCGTAGGCAGCAATAAAGGCCACGGCATGCTCCAGGGAGGTGAAGCGGCGGGCCGCGCGGTCGGGCAGGTGGATGATCTCCCCGCGCCAGACCATGCTGCCCGCCTCGCGCCACAGGCGCACGATGAAGGTTTCCTGTTGCAGAGGACGATAGGGTGGTGACGTCATGCTGCCAGGCTACGCCAGTGCGCTTACAGAAGTGCTTACAGAGGAAGCGGCCAAAAGATACAGGGACGCCAACGTTCCGCATGTTGGCGTCCCTGAGCTGGTTGTGCGGCTTCCGGTGAATGTCCGTTTCGCCTCAGGCTACCCCTCGCTCCGCTCGGGGTGACAAACACCGGGAGTAGTGCACAGACCACTAACAATATCCGTCCTGCGAATTTGCGGGTATTTTTGCCTTGTGGGAGCGGTCACCCTGCCTGCTGCCTTATTAGCTCTCCTTTGTCACATCCGCAGCTTCCGCTACGAGGAGTTCGGAGGGGCCATACCCTTCGAGCTTTCCCCTTCCTGGTGGGGCGCGGCAAAGCCGCGCCGCGCCAGGAAGGGAACATTCGGGGGCCTGCGACCCCCAATCGCCGCCAGGGGCAAAGTGACAAAGGAGAGCTAAAAACACCTTGCAAGATCACACATCGTCGCCTCGCCGTATCCGCTCGTACAGCAGCGTCGTCTCCGGCGAGGGGGTGGCCTTGAGGTCGGCAGCCAGCAGGTCAGTCAGCTCGCGGTACCGGCGCAGCGCCTGACCGCGTTCCCCCTGTCGCGCCAGACAACGCATCAGCTCCCGCCGCGCCAGTTCGAGGTAGGGTTCCTCGGCCAGGCATCGGCGATAGATGGCAGCGGCGCGTTCGTACTGGCCGTCCAGCAGGTGGAGCCGGCCCAGGTCGAGCAGCGCCTGCAGGTAGGTCATGCGCAGCTCCTCCCTACGCAGGATCGCCCACTCGCCGGCGTCGAGGTCGGCCAGGAACTCCCCACGCCACAGCTCCACGGCTTCCTCCAGCAGGGCGATGGCCACGGCGCGCTGTCCGGGGGGCAGCGCATCGGCCGGGCCCATCGCCGCCGCCTGTTGCAAGCTGGCCTCCAGGGCGGCCACGTCGTACCACAGGGGCAACTCCCGGTTAACCGCGTAGGCGCCGGAGGCGAAGCGGATGCGCTCGGCGTCGCCCAGGGCCCGGCGGATGAAGTGCAGGCTGCGGTGCAGGTAGTTGCGCAGTTGCGCTGGCGAGGCGTCGGGCCACAGGTCCAGACCAATGGTCGTCCTGGTTGCCGCGGGCCGATCCAATAGATAGAAAAACAGCTCGCACGCCTTACGATAGGTCCAGGCCGACGCGGGCACGGGCTGACCGCCCACCGTCACCTGAGCCGGCCCCAGCGCGCGGGCGCGCAGCTCCGGCGTTGGCGGCTGCGTGGTCACTGCTACCGCCGGGGACGGTCGCTCGCCAACGGCCAGGCGCGCGGCTGCTTCCAGGGATATGGGCAATCCGACCGCGGCGGCGAGCCTCTCGACCGTCTGTTGTATCAGGTCGCGCCAGGGCGGTAGCCGGGGAACGCGCAGATGCTCGCGCTCGGCCGAGGCTGCGGTCAGCAGCCTGGCGGCTGTGTCGGGATCGGTCGCGGCCAGGGCGACGGCGACCGCCTCCACCGCCTCGATCAGCGGGTGGCGGTGCCCGGTCGGCGCCAGCAGCGTCACCGCTTCGCGGGCCTGGGCGAGGGCCCCTTCGGTATTTCCCTGCCGGGCTGCCAGCAGCGCCAGCCGGGCCAGCAGGACCCCGCGCCCGCGGGTCGAGCCGGCGCGAGCATAGGCGGCCAGCCCTTCGTTGTAGCGCGCCTGGCTGGCCGCGAGGTCCCCCTGCGTGGCCGCCAGGTCGCCCAGTTCGCGCAGCGCGTCTCCCTCCCAGGTCGGCCCATCGAGGCGGCGGCAGAGCGACAGCGCCCGTTCGCCCAGGCGCGCGGCATCAGTCAGGTCGCCGGTCAGGCGAGCGATCGAGGTCAGGACGCCCGTCGCAGTGGCAAGGGAATGCTGGTCGCCGGCGGCTTCGGCCAGGGCCAGGAG
>JAOACN010000220.1 GCA_026417815.1 Chloroflexaceae bacterium
CCGCGGCGCGGAAGATCCTGTGTTGGGCCTGGGCGGTGTTTCAGCATCAGCAACCCTTTGATCCGCGCAAAGCATCCTCGAAAGCGGCACTTGCCGCTTGACACACATGAGAGAATCTCTCCACCTACGGTGGAGAGGGGGCAGGGGGGTGAGGATCGCAAGCGCATTGGAATGCCGAAAATCCCTTCTCCTCCCTCGAAAAACCCTACACCTGAGAGCCCCGACCCTCCCGTGTCGCGCCCGTGTTCGCCTCAGCGACGCCAGTGCGTGAATCCGTACTGAACCACGCAGAGGACGCTTCCTGTAAGCACGAACGCCACCACTCGCACGCCCCAACCGGCCTCGCCCACCCACCGATCGAGGAGCACGGCCACGACGCCGATTAGCAGGCCCATCACCGCCGCGATGGTATAGGTCGCCTTCATGTGAACGTTGCTCCCGTTCGCGTTCCCGGCTCCCACCAGACGATCCCCCCGTAGCGTTGTTGCTCCCTGGGCGCCAGCATGCCCTCGTCGGTCGGGGCGAACACCTCGGCGATCGCGGCGCGAATGCGCGCGTCGCGCTCGGGATCGGGCGTCAGGCGCAAGCGGTCACGCAGATCGACCAGGGCCTCCTCGGCATTGGCGTAGCGCATCATCCCGGCAATGGGCGCCAGGTCGAGCCGTGCCGGCAGGCCGAGTTGATGGCAGGCGCACAGCGTCTCCAGCGCCGCGGGGAGCGGCAGGCGCGGCTGCCCGTGCACGCGCTCCCACACCGGCTTCAGCGCCGAGGTGGGATGGCGCAGGCCCACGAAGAGCACACACAGCCGGCGCGCCGCCTGGTCCATACCCTCAAGAAACGGGCCGATCTCGCGCACGCCGTAGACCACGTGGGCCGAGAAGGCCACGTCGGCTGCCGGCGGGTCCTCCATCGGCCAGCTACTGGCGATGATCGTGACATTGCTCAGACCCGCCTCGGTCACCGTGACTTCTAGTTCGGCGCGCATCGCCGGTGAGGGCTCAATGGCGATCACCCGGGCCACGCGGGGGGCCAGGTGCGGCAGATAGCGCCCGGTTCCCGCGCCAATGTCGAGCACCGTGTCCTCTGGACGCAGCCGTGGGAACAGCCATTCCATCGAGGAGTCAGGCTGGGGGTGGCGCCGCGCCGCGGCCGCAAAGCGCCCGGCGCGATGGGCCCAGTAATCTGCGCTGCGGCCAAAGGCCGGGTCCATTGCGGCCTCGCCCTGGGCGCGCTCCTCGTCGTACATCCGCCGCCACGTCTCCAACCAGTCGTGGCCGCCAGCCATGATCGGTTCGGATGGTGCCATGGTCCGTGCTTCTCCGTCGAGATTATTACTTGCGGACGCTGCGCCTCCCCCGTGGCCGGAGAAAAGGCGGGCTTGAGGAGGGGCAGCGAAGCGCCGGGCGCCTTCCCCCGAGCCGGAGCGCAGGGACATTCGATTACCGCTGTGCGCGCAACCTCCCAGGTCGCGCTACCGCCCGCCCACGGGCAGGGGGATGCGGGGAAACCCGCTTTCCCCTGTGGCTCGGTTCGCCGTGCGGCGCATCCAACAGCATTTGGTATAATAGGCCACGCGGCAACCAGCCGCAACAACCGGAGTTTAACTTCTGGCCCCCGGTGCGCCTGAAACCCGCAGCGGTGCGGCAGCCGTAATACAACATTCGACCGGCGCAGTAGTAAAAGGTGCGCATGTTATGAGCGAGCTAGGGGATCGGCTTCGGCAGGCGCGGGAGCGACAGGGGCTCTCGCTGGCCCAGGCCTCGGTTGATACCCGTATCCTGCAGGCATCGCTCGCGGCCCTGGAAGAGGGCGCCTATCAACGTCTCCCTGGCGATGTCGTGGTACGTGGCTTCATCCGTAACTACGCCCAGTATCTCGGGCTGCCGCCCGATGAGATGATAGAACTGTACCGCCGTGAGCGGGGTGGCACCGATCCGATCCGTATCGTTCCCGCCACCCATCCGCCCCGCACCCGCACGTATGTCCTGCCGAGCTTCCTCGGCGTCTTTTTTGTGACCATGGCCCTGGTTGGCCTTGCCTATGTCACCCTGAACGCCGTCGGGCGCATTGGCGACCGGGCCGGGAGGGTCGTAACCGGCGCCACCGCGGTGGCGCCGCCCCCCTCGCCCTTGCCAACGGTCACCCTGGCCACGATGCCCACCGCTGCGCCTACTGCGCAGGCTACCCCGCCTCCCCCGGCGCCCACCGCTACGCTGGTCGCCGGTGGCAACATTGAGCCGCCAGAGCAGACAACTCCGGCTGTAACCACGACACCCTCCGCGCCCATCGTGCTGGAGATCGCCATTCCTAGCAGCCGCGGCACCGAGAACTCCTGGGTGCGGGTGCAGACGGACGGTAGCACCGCCTTCGAAGGGATCATGCGCTCCGGCGAGAAACTGGTGTTTGAGGCCCAGCGGCGCGTGTTCATCCGCGCCGGCAACCCGCCCGATGTCCAGGTGACCGTCAACGGGCTGCAGCAGGGACCGCTCGGCCAGGCTGCTGGCCAGCCCGTCAACTGGTACTGGCCGCCCAATTGAGGCCAGGTTTTGCCCTCCGGCAGGGAGGTGAGAAAACCGGGTTTCCCCACCCTCCTGCCGACAGAGAGGGTTTGGGAAAGGCTTCGCCCTCTTGACTCTACTCTGTCACGTTGCCCCTGGCAGGGCTTGCGCGGGCCTGCGGCCCCCAAGATCCTCCCTTCCTGGTGCGGCTTCGGCGCCGCACCGCGCCAGGAAGGGGAAAGCTCGGAGGGGTGCGGCCCCTCCGAACCTCCTCGCAGCGGAAGCCGCGGCAAGTGACAAAGTTAAGCAGGAACACCTATGGCAAGCGAACATAGCTTTGATATTGTTTCCGATTTCGAGTACCAGGAACTGGTCAACGCGGTCGATCAGGCCCAGCGCGAGATCCAGACCCGCTATGACCTGAAGGATACGAAGACGACCCTCGAACTGGGAAAGAGCGAACTGGTAATCACCACCGATAGTGAACTGTCGCTGCGGAGCGTGCGGGATCTGCTCGAGACGCGCGTCCTGCGTCGCCAGTTGTCACTCAAGATCCTCGACTATGGGAAGGTCGAGCCGACCAGCGGCGGCCGGGTGCGGCAGGTGGTCGCCCTGCGCAAAGGCATCAACGCCGACCTGGCGAAGAAGCTCGCCAGGCTGATTCGGGACGAGTTCCCCAAAGTGCAGCCCCGCATCCAGGGAGAGAGCCTGCGCGTCGCCTCGAAGAGCCGTGACGAGTTGCAAGACGTGATTCGCTTTCTCAAAAGCAAAGAGCAGGAGATCGAGGTCCCCTTGCAGTTTACGAATTACCGCTGATGCAGAAGTACTATATTCTCACCCTGGGTTGCCCCAAGAATGCCGTGGATAGCGAGGGGATGGAAGGCATCCTCGCTGCCGCCGGGCATGTCCCCGTCGCCGCGCCCGAAGACGCCGATGTCATTATCGTCAACACGTGTAGCTTCATCGCGGCGGCGCGCGAGGAGACCCTCGGCGTGCTGCGCGACCTGAGCGCCCGCAAGCGTGAGGGGCAGCGCCTGATCGCCGCGGGTTGCATGGCCCAGTCCCACGGCGACTTGCTGGCGGCCATCGAGGGCGTTGACGGCCTGCTCTCCACCCAACGCTGGATGCAGATTGGCGACCTGGTCGCTCCCAACCCGCAACCCGCCGCCTCCCGCCGCCCCGTGATCCCCTTACAGGTCACCAGCACCCCGAGCGCCGCGGAGCAACCTGCGCCCCCGGCCGCGCCGCAGCCAGCGAGCTACGCCGACTGGCGCACCATGCCCATCCGCCGCCACCGCGCCACTCCCTCGGCCTATCTCAAGATCTCCGACGGCTGCAACCTCCGCTGCGCCTTCTGCACCATTCCGGGCTTTAAAGGCGACATGGCCTCCAAACCCGTCGGCGCCGTCCTCGGCGAGGCCCGTGACCTGGTCGCCAATGGCGTACGCGAGATCGTGCTCGTGGCCCAGCACCTCACCGACTACGGGCGCGACCTGGGGCTGAAAGACGGCCTGGCCACCCTGCTCGACGAACTCTGCCAGATGCTCCCCGATCAGGTGTGGGTCCGCCTGATGTACGCCTATCCCCACGGCATCTCCGAGCGCCTCATCGAAGTTATGGCAACCCGCCCGCAGATCGTCAAGTACCTGGATATGCCGCTGCAGCACGCCCATCCGGCCACCCTGCGGCGCATGCGCCGTCCCCCCGATACCGAGCGCACCCTGGCCCTGATTGAGGCGCTGCGGGCGGCAATGCCCGATATTGCCCTGCGCTCGACCTTCATCGTCGGCTTCCCGGGCGAAACGCTGGAGGAGTTCCGCGCGCTGCTCGCCTTCCTCGAACGGGCCCAGCTCGATCGCGTCGGCGCGTTCCGCTACTCGCGCGAACCCGGCACCCCCGCCGCGGACTTGCCCGACCAGGTGCGCCCGCAGGTGATCGAGAAGCGCTGGCACACGTTGATGCAACTCCAGCAGGGCATCTCACGCGCCCGTACCGCCCACTGGCTCGGGCGCACCCTCCAGGTGCTCATCGAGGGCCAGGGCGCTGCCGATGACGGGCGCCCCCTGGCGATCGGGCGTTCGTTCCGCGACGCGCCGGAGATCGACGGGCAGGTCTTCGTCTGGGGTGAAGCGCCGGTGGGGTCGTTCCTCACCGTTCGAGTGACACGGACCACCGATTATGACCTGTGGGCCGTGCCCGAAGATGGAGTGGGAGCAGAGGGGAGAAGATGATACCGCGAGCGGGAGGACACCCTCGCGCATGGCCGGTGGCAGGGGGCAGGAGGTCGGCTTCGGGGCGAGCCGACGGTTGCGCCAGAGCCGGGTTAGCCCTCGCCGGTGCGGGACTGGATGGCCTGTTGCAGGCGCTGCAGTTCCGCCGGGTTGTTCTTCGCCAGGTACTCCACAATGTAGTCAATGGCCGTATCGCGGTAATCGTCCAGCAATCCGTCCAGAACCTGGCGCACCACCAGTTGCACGAACTCAGCCTCCGAGATCGCCGGCGTGTAGACGTAAGCCAGACCCTCCCGCTGCCGGTTCAGGACACCCTTCTCCGCCAGGCGGCTCATCGTGGTCATCACCGTGGTGTAGGCGATCTCGCGCTGCTGCGAGAGACGGCGGTGGACCTGCTTCACCGTGCTGCGTTCGCTCTGCCAGAGAATCTGCATGATCTCCGTTTCGAGCGGGCCGAGCACCTTGACCAGGCCATCCTTCGCAGGGCTGAACCGAAAACGCAAGTTGAGCGGCATCATGAGCACTCCTTACTTCGATGCTGGGGGCTGCAACTGAAGGCTGGCGCTGCCGGGGCAACGGCGCATCGGGTCAGACGTTGGCCCTGCTCCTACCGCCTTACATATGCAGGAGTGTACTAGCCGCACCTGGCGTGCGGCAATGTCTTCAGATTACACTGCGGTGACAGTTGTGATGAGTGTCGCTTGTTCGTTCTGGCTCTAAGGAGCGGAAAAACTATTGGTCGTCGTACCAGGTATAACGGTATTTGTAAGTGCTTTTGGGTGATAAACCAATGACACTCCCTGACAGCGCGCGACTGATTCAGCAGGCGATGGGCGAGGCGTTTCCGGCAGCCGAAGAGCGGGTGGCGCGCTTCTACCAGATGCAGGAGTACCACCTGGGCTGGCGCGATGAACACCTGCAACCGGCAACCGCCGATCCCGGCAAATTGATCCGCCCCCAGTTGACGCTGCTGGCATGCCAGGCGGCCGGGGGCGACCCGCGCCAGGCCCTGCCCCTGGCCGCCGGGGTGCAGTTGCTCCACGACTTCACCCTGATCCACGACGACATCGAAGATAACAGCGCAATCAGGCGCGGACGGCCCACCGTCTGGTCAATCTGGGGAGTGGCCCAGGGTATCAACGTCGGCGACGGCATGTTCGTGATCGCCCATCTGGCCATCCATCGCCTGGCCGATGCAGGCGTGGCCGCCGAGCGGGCGTTGCGCGTGCTGCGCCGCTTCGATGAGATCATTCTCCAGATCTGCGAGGGGCAGTATCTCGATCTGAGCTACGAGGGCGATCTGACGATTACCCCGGAGGACTACCTGGCGATGATCGGCCGCAAGACCGCGGCGCTGATCGCTGGCGCCTGCGAACTGGGCGCCCTGGTCGCCGGCGCCCCGCCCGACACCGCGGCGGCCCTGGCCGCCTTTGGCCGCAGCCTGGGCCTGGCCTTCCAGATCGAGGATGACCTCCTCGGCATCTGGGGCCTGCCCGAAGTAACCGGCAAACCCGCTGCCGCCGATCTCTACCGGCGCAAGGTCAGTCTCCCGGTGGTGCATGCCCTGGCTACCAGCGCCGCCCGGGCGACCCTGGCGGGCCTCTACGCCCAACCAGAGATGGACGACCAGGCGGTGCAGTCCGCTCTGGGCATCCTCGACGCCGCCGGTTCGCGCGCCTATTGCGCCACCGTAGCCGCCGAACACCACGCCGCCGCCTTTGCCGCCCTCGACCGCCTCGGCCCCGGCGATACCCCCGATGCGGCCGCGGCCCGCGCCCGCCTGCGCGCCCTGGCCGAAAGCCTTATCGGAAGACAAAGTTGAAAAAAAGGGCAGGGTCATTAGTTCTACGTTGTCATGTTGCCCCTGACGGGGGTCGTGGGGGCCTGTGGCCCCGAAGATCATCCCTTCCTGGTGCAGCGCGGCCTCGCCGCGCCACGCCAGAAAGGGGAAAGCTCGGAGGCGGGCAGCCCCTCCGAACCTCCATGCAGCGGAAGCCGCGGCAAGTGACAAAGTAGAGTTAGTCTGTGAACGAAGTTTCCTTGCATTTCCGCCTCCCTCCCAACCTCCCCCCGTTGGGGTGAGGAACTGGACTCCCTCCCCCGGCAGGGGAGGGTCGGGGAGGGGGCGGAGTTACCGAAAAACTTGGTTCACAGAGTGGTCATGCCCTCCCAGAAACAGTAGCAATGCACCTCCAATGCGCATCGCCCTGTTGAGCGGCGAATATCCGCCCCAACCTGGCGGCGTCGGCGACTATACGCGCCGCCTGGCCGAGGCCCTAAGCCAGCGCGGCCTCACGGTGACCGTGCTGACCATTCAGGACCGGCGCCTGCGCGTCTATGGCCCCGGGGACCTGACGACGCAGCAGCTCTGGCAACCGTCCGCTGGACTCGACTGGTCGCCACGGTGCTGGCCCGCCCTCATCGGCGCGCTCGATCGCCTGCGGCCCGACTGGTTGCACATCCAGTACCAGACCGGGGCCTACGCCATGCGCCCCGGGGTCAACCTGTTGCCGTGGCGGCTGCGCGCCCTCCCCGGGCGGCCGCGGATCGCGGTGACGTTTCACGATCTCCTGACCCCCTACCTCTTTCCCAAAGCCGGGCCACTGCGCCGCTGGGTCAACTGGCGCCTGGCTCGCGATGCCGATGCGGTAATCACGACCACGGCAGCCGATGCGGCGCACCTCAGGCAGGGGGGGATCGAGGCCCACGTGATCCCGATAGGCTCGAACATCCCCGTCGCGCCACCGAAGGACTTCGATCGCGAGGCATGGCGGGCGCGGCTGGGACTCGGGGCCACCGAGCGGCTGGTTGCCTACTTCGGGCTGCTGGCGCCCAGCAAAGGGAGCGACGTGTTGCTCGAGGCGCTGGCCCGCCTCGACCCCTCCTGGCGGCTGATCATCATTGGCGGCGCCGCCACCGCGCCGCAGGATGTGGCCCACGCCGGGGCGGTGCGGGCCCTGGCAGGGCGCCTTGGCCTGGCGCCCCGCGTGGTGGAGACCGGCCATCTGCCGGACGAAGAGGTCTCGGCATGGTTCCTGGCCGCCGATCTGGTCGTTCTGCCCTTCCGCGACGGGGCCTCGTTTCGCCGGGGGAGCCTGCTTGCCGCCCTGGCCCACGGCTGCCCTGTGGTCAGCACCACGCCCGCCGACACGGCCACCGCGGAGGCCCTGCGTCCGGCGGCGCTCCTGGTGCCCCCGAACGACCCGGCGGCCCTCGCCGCGGCGATGACCGCCCTCGACGCCGATGCCGCCACCCGCGCGCGCCTTGCCGCCGCCGGGCGCGCCCTCGCCGCCCGCTTCTCCTGGAGCGCCATCGCCGCCCGGCACGAGGCGCTCTATGGGGAGCGTTCGCCCGTTGTTTGATGTCAAAATACCTGGAGCGGCGCGCCGTGCGTAATCCTCCAGGTTGTTCCACCCCTCTGCCGTAAACAGTCCATCTCAGGGCGTGTGCGAAGTCTGCCTCCGGCGGCGGGGGCTGGGGCGGCTACGCCGCTCCAGGGGTTATGCTTCGGTGGTTCTGGCGGCTGCGCCGTCAGAACCACCGAAACAATCAGGTTGGGGTCTTGCTCCATAGACGCTGCACGAGCCCTGGCCACACCAGATCCCCGGTTGCTCACACGAGCAACCATCGTTATAATAAGAGGAATGATGAGCGCCCCAGCAGGCGCCGTTTGGTGTTGCCATACGTGAGGTGCCAGGCTGCCAGAGCAACCACATTCCGGACAGGCGCTGACGCTCCGAGTCATCCTGCTTCCAGAACCGCCGATCACACGAAAGCAAGCGCATGACCGATCACGAGCACCAGATGACCAACGACTCCCTGCTCGAATTACGTAACGGGGCGCTCCTGCGTATAGCCGGGGCCATCGAGACGGCTACCACCCTCGATGAACTGCTCTTTCTCAGCCTCAACGAGTTCGCCCACCTCTTTGATTTGCACAACAGCGGCGTGGTGTTGTTGAGCGAGGATGGCAGCCTGGCCCAACTCACCAACACCTACCCGCCGCAGACGCGCCTCCCGCCCCCCTTCCCCCTGGCGGAAACCACCGTGATGCGCCAGGTGGTGCTGAACCGGCAACCGGCCCAGATCAGCGATGTTGCCGAACTCACCCAGCTCGTAACCAACCCGAACCTCTCCGAGATTGCCAGGCTGGTCAGCGCAGGGCACATCCGTTCGCTGCTGCTGCTCCCGCTGGTGGCCCAGGACACATGCATCGGGTTGCTGATCTTTGCCAGTGTAGAAGAACCACGCCATTTCTCGGACGACGAGATCGGCCACGCGCGCTTGCTGGCCGGCCAGATGGCCGCCGCAATCACTGCGTTCCGCATCACCGAGAAGGCCCAGCGTCGCAACGCCGAGTTGGAAACGCTGAACGATATCGCCGCGGCCGTCGCCTCCTCCCTGAATACCCGCGAGGTCTATCACCTGGTGATGGAAAAGCTCAACGAGTATTTTCAGGTGGAGGCCGGATCGCTGCTGATGCTCGATGAGGAGACGGACGAACTGGTCTTTGTGATGACCCTGGAGGCCGGCGAGGAGAAGCTCTTTGGCGTGCGCATCCCCCACGGCCAGGGGATCGTCTGGAGCGTGGCCGAGTCGCAGCAGTACGAGATCGTTCACGATGTCGCCAACGACCCGCGTTTCCTGCGCAACGTCAGCGACTCGGTCGGCTTTGAGGTGCGGAACATTCTCTGCGTGCCCATTGTCGTCAAGGGGCGCACCATCGGCGTCATCGAACTGCTGAACAAGACCGAAGGGCTGTTTACCGAAGAAGAGGCCCGGCGCCTGGCGCGTATGGCAGCGACGATTGGCGTGGCAATCGAAAACGCGCGGCTCTTCCAGACGGTGACGACCGTTCGTGACCGCTTTGAGGCGATCCTCAATTCCGCCAATGACGGTGTGTTGATGGCCGATATGCGCGGCCAGATCGTGACGGCCAACCCGACCGCGGCCCGCCTGCTGCAAACCCGCCGCGAGAGCCTCATTGGCCGCCCCCTCGACACGGTGCTGGCCGAACTGAACGCCCGGGCCACCGCCGTGGAACGCCCCTCGTGGCTGAACGACGGCGAGCGCGCCGAGGCGGTTGTCGAACTGGAGTTCAGTGGGCCGCCGCGGCGCTTCATCCGCCATTATATCCTGCCGGTTCAGGAGACCAGCGGCGCCGTGATTGGGCGCCTGGCGCTGTTTCAGGATATCTCCAAGGAACGTGAACTGGCCCAACTGCGCGAAGATTACGCCGGCATGCTGGTGCATGATCTCCGGGCGCCGCTTACCTCCATTATGAACGGCATCGCGATGGTCCGGCGCGGCCTGGGCGGTCCGGTCACTCCGCAACAGCAGGAGTTGCTCAGTATCGCCTATCAGGGCAGCCAGACCATGCTGGAAATGGTGAACACCCTGCTCGATATCGCCAGGATGGAACAGGGCCGCATGCAACTCGACCGGCAGCCCCTCTCGCCCTATGAAGTGGTGGATCAGACCCTGGGTCGGCTCAAGGTCTCGGCGCAGGGGCAGAAGGTGCGCCTGGTGCAGGATCTGGCCGTGGGGTTGCCTCTGGTCGAAGCCGACCGAGATACACTGGTGCGCGTGCTCCAGAACTTGCTCGACAACGCGATCAAGTTTTCACCGACCGGCGGTACCGTCACCCTGGGGGCAGCGGCGGTGCGGGTGAGCGCCGAGGACGGGGCGATGGACGATCCGCCCCTCCGCCTGCCGGCCCTTGCCCCTGGCGACTGGCTCGTCTTCTGGGTGCGCGATGAGGGCCCGGGCATTCCCGCCCAGTACCACGAACGTATCTTCGAGAAGTTTGGCCAGGCCCACGGCGGTCGAAAGACCCAGGGCACCGGCCTGGGGTTAACCTTCTGTAAACTGGCGGTTGAGTCGCACGGCGGCCGGATCTGGTTGGAAAGCATCGAGGGCCAGGGCAGCACCTTCGCCCTCGCTCTGCCGCTGATGCTCGATACGCCGCCTGATGACGCTCACGGGTCACGCTAAACGCTTCGGACGCGCGATGTCCGCGTTGCATATGCACACTCTGGCTCGGAAATCGCTTCCCCGTTGAGAACAACAAAATGGTTTACAGTTTGACATCTTAAAAAATTGTCATCAATGGCGTTCGCTTCTTTCATCACCAATGTTTTATAATAAGGCGATCCGTGCAGATTGCTACATAGTGTAAGATCTAGCGGGATTGGCGCAACCGGCCACTGGTCCAGGTGTCTACGCAGGGAGAGATGTTGAGCGACTCGGGTTTCCCAGCGAATTGCCGGCAAGCGATCCCACCGGCTACGTTCGGAGGCGCCTCGGGTCTGGGCGTGACGAAAAGGCTTGTACGGGCCCCGTCGCCCGGCGGCTGATGGAGATTAAAAATAGACACCGGTATTCGCCCGGCAGCCCGGCGGCTGAAGCCGCGGGCTACCGATGCGAAGCCCGCCTGCGCGGGCTATACCGGATGTAATGCTTCATCTTCATCAGGCGCCCGGCGGGCTGGTGGGCCGCGACACGTGCAGAACGTTTCGTCGCACCCCTCGGATTCTACGACCAGCGACGCCAGGCATTCACGCGAGTCACGACGATGCGGCAGTTTCTACATACCTACCGCTCGCAACTCAAGTACACCGTCATCGGTCCGTATCTGGTCCTGATGATCCTGGTGATGCTGGTCGGTTCGTTTATCGCCATCACCCTGGTGGCCGATAGCTGGCAGGAACGCTTCAATAATCAACTCGGCCAGGTGGCGCGCAACTTCTCCGAGTCGTTCGCCCAGCGGGAGATTGGCAATCTCACCTTCCTCGGGCAGATGATCTTCACTGCGCCAAATGCCGACACCGGCGCCCCCTCCGTGCCCCAGGCCATGCGCGAGCGCGACGTCCAGGGCCTGGAACGAGCCCTGGAGGGCCTGTGGCAGCTTGCCCAGGTAAACGAAAATGTCAGGCCGGACCGGTTGATCGTCTTTGATCCCCAGGGCATGGCCCTGGTGGATTGGGAGCGCGGTGCTGATGATGGCAGCGGGCCCATCCGCTACCTGGGCACCAATCTCGCCGGCATCCCCCTGGTGGAGAGCGTCCTGCGCGGCGAGAGCACGCCCATACCCGGAACCGACGAGCGGGGCGACAAGTTCAGCGGCCTGATCTCTTTTCGCGACGGCGCAGGCAAGGATCATTTGCACTTTTTTACCGTTGCGCCGGTCTACGTGAGCAGCCAGACCGGCGGCGATGAACTGCTCGTCGGCGGATTGCTCGTTGCCCAGCGCGTTGATGCCCTGCTCGCCGATTTGCAGCAGCGCAGCCAGTCCGCCATCAGCACGATCTACGACGTCCGCGGCATCGCCTACGCCACGACCGTCGCCGGGGTGAATCTCAAGTCGCTCGATATGAGCGAGCGCCTGCTGGCCCAGTTGAGCGCCCTGAATGCGCCCGACGCCCGCGTCAGAACCGCGCGCTCCACGAGTGGTTCCGAGGCGGAAGATCCCTGCCTCGATATCGGCATGCTCTCGGGGCGCCTGGTCTCGCCGGTCGAAACGGTTCGCCCTCCCGCCTGTTCCGTCAATACCGTGACCATGGTGGCCGGACGCGAGTTTCAACAACTGTACGCGCCGCTGGTGATCCGCGGGGTGCAATCGGGCTACTTCTCCGTCGGTCTTTCGACCGATTTCGTAGTGAGCGCCTGGTCGTCGAGCCGCTCGGCCGTGCTCGGGGTCACCGCCGCGCTCGCGCTGGCGACAGTGGTTGTCGGCGTGATCGTGGCGCGCCGGATTACCCGCCCCCTGGAAAACCTGGTTGAGACGGCGGAAGCGGTCACCGCGGGCGACCTGGAGCGACGCAGTACGGTCACGGAACCCAATGAACTGGGCAGGCTGGCCCTGGCCTTTAATCAGATGACCGAGCACCTGCTGCGGCTCTACGTGACCAGCCGTGAACTGAACCGCACGATTGATGTTGACCAGGTGCTGACGGTCGCCTCGGAGGCGGCCGCCGCCTTCGTGCCCGGCACGGAGGCGCTTGCCCTGCTGGAAACCAACGAGGGGTTCGGCTATCGTACCCGCCCCGCAGCGCCCGATGACCTGCGCGTCCGTCTCGAGCAGGCGCTGGCGCCTGCTCGCATCGCCGCCCTCAACGCCTTCGAGACTCAGGAACCACGCCTGCTCCCCATTGATGCTGAAACCGCTGCGGCGGCTGGCCTGGCCGACGCCGGGCTACAGACGGCTTACTGGATGCCGATCTTTCGGCAACGCCAGGTCGCCGGAGCCTTGCTGATGGTCCATCCCCAGCCAGAGGCCTTCGATGAGTCGAGCCAGCAGAGCCTGGCGGTGGTGGCCAATATGGCCAGCACCGTGCTGGCCAATGCGCTGCTCTATAGCCAGGTGCAGCAGGATGCCAAACAACGCCAGGCGATTCTCACCTCCATCGGCGATGGCGTGGTTGTCTGCGATGAAATGGGGCGGATCATCCAGTTGAACCGCGCCGCTGAAGAGATGCTGGGCCTGACCAACTGGCGCGAGACGCGCCCCCGCTTCGATGCCTTGCCCCTCGAACCGGCGCCTCAGGCGCGCGAAATGTTTGGCCGCAGCGCCCCCCAGTTCCGCCTGGGGCAGCGCTTCCTTACCCTGACGCGCTCGCCGCTGCTGGCCGAGGAAGGGCGTACCGCCGGCGAGGTCATCGTGCTGCACGATGTCACCGAGGCCGCGGCTATCGATAAGGCCAAGACCGACTTCATCGCCACCATCTCCCACGAACTGCGTACCCCGCTGACGGTGATCCGTGGCTTTACCGAGTTGCTTCTGCGGGGCACCGGCGGCAAACCACCCACGCCGGACCAGGCCGAACTCCTCGAACAGGTACGCCTGCGGGCTATGGAGATGACCGATATGGTCAATAATGCCATTCTGATCGCCGATATCGAGTCGGGGCGGCTGCGCGCCGATCTGCAGCCGCTTGATCTCGACATCGTCGTCAACCGGGCCCTGGCGCCACTGCTCCCCGCCTTCGAAGCCAAAAGCCTCAGCGTCACGGTGGAGATCCCGCCCGGTCTGCCTGCCGTGCTTGCCGATCGCGAACAACTCCAACGCGCGCTCGGCCACCTGTTCGACAATGCCCGTCGGTATACCGATACCGGCGGTGTGACCATCAGGGCCTTCCCGCTGCGCGGGCAGGTGCAGATTGATGTGACCGACACCGGCCAGGGCATCCCGCCGGAGATGCTGCCGCGTCTGTTTTCGCGCTTTCAGCGCATTGACGGCAATAGCTCAAGCCAGCGAGGCGGCGGCCTCGGACTGGCGATTACGCGCCAGTTGATCGAGCGTCAGGGTGGTACGGTGCGCGTTGATAGCGCGCCAGGCCGCGGAAGCACCTTCAGCATCACCTTGCAGCAGGCCAATGAACGAACCCTCGCCGTCGCCCAATCCAACGAGTCAACGGCGTCGCCGTGATGGCCTGACCGGACTCGTGCTGCTCGCGCTGCTGCTGGCCTTGCTGCCGATCGGCTGCATTGCCGAGGTGGCCCTGCGCTTGATTATGCCCGACCACGATCCGTTCAAGGACGTGGGGGCCACCTCGGGGTTCGGCCTCTACCGCCCCTTCCCGCCCGGAATCAGCTTCGCGGCGGTTGATCCCGCCCTCGGCGACCTGCAAGCCACCGAAGTGGCGCGCCGCGCCGAGACGCCGGTTGGCGTCTCGGCGGCCATTACCGTTGCCCCCCTGGTCGAGGTTGCCCCGCCGGTCGCCTCCATTGTTCCACCCACTCCGACACCGACCATCCTGCCGACCCCTCGCCCCACGGTGACGTCGCTGCCTGCAACTACCGCCATCGCCGGAGGGACCCAACCCTCGCCCACGCCCACGACTGTTGTAATCATCCCGGGTGTAACCGCCACGCCTGATACCGGCGCAACGGCGACGCGCACCCCCACCAGCACACCAGGGAGCGATCGCGCACCCAGTCCCAGCCCGACGCTGCAAATCATCGTTGGCCCGCCAACCGCCACCGCGACGCCCGTTCCGGTCGCACCCTCGCCAACGGCTACCCTGCTGGCGGTAGGGGCGCCATCCTTACCCACAGCGACCAAGGCCCCCACCGCCACACCGGCAGTCACAACTGCGCCCATCGGTACCAGCACCCCTCGCCCGAACACGCCCACGCCTGCGGCGACAACGTTCATCGTACCAACACCAACGACAGCGCCACCGACGGCAACGCCCGTGCCGGCCACCGCCACCAGCATCCCCGTGGCGCCGACCGAGACCAGCCCGCCCACGGTGACGCCTTTGCCACCGACCGCCACCAATACGCCCGTGCCGCCGACCGCCACCAGCACGCGCACGGCTACCTCGGTGCCGCCCACTGCCACCAGCACGCGCACGGCTACCTCCGTGCCTGTCTCTTATACACATCT
>JAOACN010000229.1 GCA_026417815.1 Chloroflexaceae bacterium
GTCCTGGCCCATGAAAACCGGCCCCCGTACGGCCGCAGCGCGCTGCGGTCCTACTGCGGCCCTACCCGCCTATGTTCAGATCAGACGGTCATACGCCTGGCGCACAAGGCCGCGATGCAAACCGGCCCCCGTACGGCCGCAGCGCGCTGCGGCCCTACTGCGGCCCTACCCGCCTATGTTCACATCAGACGGTCCTACGCCTGGCGCACCTCGCCGCGATGCAAACCGGCCCCCGTACGGCCGCAGCGCGCTGCGGCCTACCCGCCTATGTTCACCTCAGGTGGAGAGGTAGGGGGTCAGGGGGAGGGTGAGGACAACGGCTTGCACTCAGGTCACGTGTTCCCTGGCGCGCTCGAAATAGTCGTCGGCGCAGAAGCCGAAGGTCTCGAGCGCCTCATCGTCGTAGCCCGCGGCGCGCAGTTCGGCCTCGGCCTGCTCGCGACTCCAGCCGTGGTGGAGCTGGCGGTAGAGCAGCCACATCAGCCCCACCCGGGTGGCGCTGCGGCAGTGGAAGATCACCCGGCCCGCGTCGGGGGCCTCGATAAGTTCGGCCAGTTCGTCCACGTGCTCGCGTTCCAGTTCGTACGCCGGCCAGGGCCGGTGGAAGTAGCGCAGCCCCGCCGCTTCGGCGTTGCGCTGCTCGATGGCCGAGCGTTCGGGATCGCTCCGCAGGTTGATGACGGTGGTATAGCCGGCCTCCACCAGCTTCGCCCAGTCTTCGGGCTGCGGCTGCGCTGCCAGCAGCACGTCGGGCGTGACGGCGTAGCTCAGCAGCGCGGCGCTGGCGGTGCGCTGCTGCAGCGCCCCACAGGGAAGTTCGTTGGTCACGTCGGGGGCCCTCCTCTTAAATGAACAGCGTCACCTTGGCCCGCGCCGCATCGCCGAGGAAGGTCGCCACGCCGCCGGTCTCCAGCCCATCAACCAGTTCTTCGTCCTTGATCCCCAGCAACTCGCGCGACATGTCGCAGACGACCATGCGCACGCCCAGTTCGCGGGCCAGGCCGAAGAGTTCCTCCGGCGAGGAGACCTTGTGCTTCTGCATCAGGCCGCGGATGATCTGCGCGCCCGCGCCGAAGAAGTTCATCTGCGAGAGGCCCATCTCGCCCAGTTTGCCCGGCAGCATGGCCGTGAAGCCCTGCTCCAGCAGGCTCTTGCCGCTGAAAACCTTCTGCTTCTTCACCGCGCTCAACCCCCAGAAGGTGAAGAACATGCTCACCTCCAGGCCCATCGAGGCCGCGCCGGTGGCGATAATGAAGGCGGCGATGGCCTTGTCCAGGTCGCCGGAGAAGACCACTATCGCCACGCGGTCCTCGATCCCCTGCGAGGGGTGCGCCTCCAGGGCGGCGACACGGGCCTCCAGGGCGGCGATGCGGTCCAGCAGGCCCTGCGTATCCTTTTGATCAATCGTCTCTATGGTCATTGGTCTGGTTCCTCGTTTCAACGCGATTTCACTGCACAACACTGATGTGAACAGGCAAGGGGAAACCAGGTTTCCCCGCGCCCCTGCCCAATCGGACCGGTGGTAGCGCAACCCTCGGGGTTGCGGCAGAGGAAACCGGGTTTCCCCAGGCCCCTGCCTGATGGAAGGGCAGCGGGCGCCCCGACCTTCTCGGCCACCTACGCCGTGCGCTTCAGGTAGTGCACAAAGAGTTCCTGGCCGCCCTCGTTGACGGTCTCCTGGGCCAGGAGTTCGACGTTGCGGGCCGTCTTCACCCAGCCCTGGAAGTCGGCCACGGAGCCGCGGTCGGTGGCGATGACTTTGAGCACCTGGCCCACCGGCAGTTCGTTGACCGCCTTGCGGCTCTTGACCAGGGGCATCGGGCACTTGGCGCCCTTCACGTCGAGGGTCTGATCGTATGCGATGGACATCTCTGTTTCCTCCATGATCAGCGGCTCCGCGCCGCGCTAGATGTGTGTTTCTGGTAACAGGATAGCGGAAGTCCCGGTGAAAGGCTCAGGCATTGCTCAACGCGCAGATGTTCTTACCCAGCTCCAGTTCGTTCGCCGCGCCGTCGCAGGGCGTCACCAGGCCGATGTTGACGCGCTTGATTTCCACGTACTCCGGCGGAAAGACCGGCAGGTGGCTCAGGACGTAGCTGGTGAACTCGGCCTCGTCCCGCGGACGCAGGGCGTCGTTGGTGGCGCGCACCTCGGCGAAGGGGGCGGCAAAGACACCGTTGGCGTCGCCCTCATCGAGGGTGCTGAAGTGGGCCGGCAGGATCAGCGTGTCGTCGTCGGCCATACGCGGCAGCCGCTCGGTGATGCTGCGGTAGAGGATCGGCGTCCAGGCCTCCCCCTTGCCGCCCAGGTCGGGGCGACCGAAGGAGCGCAGGAAAATGCCGTCGCCGGTAAAGAGCGCGCTGCGGCCGTCGGGCGCGTCGAGGCGGTAGTTGACCTGGCCCAGGGTGTGGCCGGGGAACCAGCGGGCGGTGATGGTCACCGCGCCGATCTCGAAGCGGTCCCCCTCCTGCACATGAGTATAAGCGATCACGGCGGGCAGCACGTCAATGGGGTGGATGGCGTCGTAGGCATGCACGTAGTAGGTCGCCCCTGTCTCCTGCGCCAGCGCCGGCCCGCCGCTAATGTGGTCGGCGTGAACGTGGGTGTCAAAGATGTGGGTCAGGGTAGCGCCAGCCTCGGCGACCACATCGCGGTAAACCTGGGTGTGGCGCATCGGGTCGATCAACGCGGCCTTGCCGCCGCTGATCACGGCAAAGCTCAGGTCGCCGCGGGCCGGGCGGGCGATCTGCACAATGCGCCCCCAGTCCGCCGTTACCACGTCACGCACGTCGTAGAAGTTACCCCAGCTCACGTAGCCGCCTTCCAGGTAGCGCGCCCGGTAGCCCCGTTCCTGCAACACCCCGGCAACGTACTGCGAGGAACCCTCCCTGGCGCACACCACCAGGATCTCGCGACCCGCAGGAACACGCGCCGCGGCGCCGTCTTCATCTTCGATGAACTCGAAATAGGGGATGTTAACCGTGGTCAGGTTCGCCCGGCCCTCGATCGGGCTTCGCCGGAACTCCTCCTCGTTGCGAACGTCGAGGATGAACAGCGGTTCATCCCGCAGGATACGAGCGTACAACTCTGCCGGAGTAAACGCGGCTACGGCGGTCTGGCCTTCGGTGATGGTCATGGTAGCAGCTCCTGATTTCTTGTGCAATGCGGAACGAATAATTTCTTGGGTACAATGCTATCGTCCGAATGTAAGGCCCGCACGAGCGTTTCGTAAGAGTTTGGTAAGGAAACAAATGACCATCTCCACGCCCATTCATACCAACCCGCAGAGCATCGACCGCGTCCTCAACGCCGGCGTACCGGTCCTGCTCGTCTTTACCCGACGCGATTGCCAGACCTGCGCGCAACTGGGGCCGGCCCTGAACCGCCTGGCCGCTGACTATGCCGGGCGCGCCCTGATCGCCCAGGTGGATGTGCAGGCGTACCCCGAGCTGGCCCGGCGCTTCGAGGTGACGCGCCTGCCCGGTCTGGTTTTCGCGCGGCAGGGCCAGGTGGCGGCCCGCTCCAGCGGCGCGGCCTCCGAGGCGGCCCTGCGCGCCTGGTTCGAGTATCTGACCGCTGGCGGCGCGCGCCCGCCGCTGCCCGAGGGGCCGAGTGTGCCCATTGAGGGCCAGGCGCCCCCGTCACCCGCCCCGGGGCCGCGCCCCGGGCCTGCCGCCGGCCCGCCTCCGCCCTGGGGCGCGGCTGGCCCCGTCGTGCTTACCGACGCCACCTTCGACCGCGTCGTAGGCGCCAGCGACCAGCCGGTCCTGGTTGACTTCTGGGCCCCCTGGTGCGGGCCATGCCGTATGGTGGCCCCGGCGGTCGAACGGCTGGCCCGTGAGTTCGCCGGGCGCGCCGTGGTGGCCAAACTCAACGTGGACGAGAACCCCTACAC
>JAOACN010000287.1 GCA_026417815.1 Chloroflexaceae bacterium
AGATGTGTATAAGAGACAGGTTGTGCGATCGCCAGTGCCTCGCGGAAGTGTTCCTCGGCCCCGGTGTAGAGCACCTCCTGGTTGTGATAGAGCGTCAGGGCGTGAGCGAGGGTTTGTTTGAGATCGTAGTGAAAGTAGGCGTCATCGCTGTAGTGGGGCAGGAAATCCGTCAGCGCATGGCGGCCCAGGGCAACGACCCGGTAGTTCTCATTGCGGGCCAGGTTGTAGCGCAGGAGCCAGAGGAGATCATCGGCGAGCAGATGCTTCAGGTGCAACTGAGAGGGCGGCGCGTCGGTCAGTTGATCGCGCCGCGGTTGATAGCTGCGCCCTTCGTTTTCAGAATCGGTGGCCCGCAGGTTGATCCAGCGCCAGAAGTCATCGCGGAGCAGGAGGGGCAGTTCGTACTCGCGGTTGTTGAAGAGGCGGAGCTGGGCGAGCAGGTACTCCGCATAGCCGGTGGACACGTCGAGTTCGAGTTCGTAGAAAAGCCGATTGCTAATGGCCACCAGCAATGCGGCGCGTTCCGCCGGTTCGACGGCACGAACGCGCAGGCGGTTTTCATGCTCGGCGACCGCCAGGTCACGGAGGTAGCGGAGCGTTTCGCCGCGCAGGTCCATCCGGTCGGCGATCTGCCACTCGTCAATCATGCGATGGACTTCGTCGTGGAGGTACAACAACCCGCTCTGGGGGCGTTCCTTCACCAGGGCCACCTCGCCCAGATGGGCGATCAGATCGGCGTACTGCTGGCGTTCTTCGGCGCTAAAGCGTTCGTGGGGGCCGGGCAGGTTCTGCCGGGCGAGAAAGGCGTCGAGTTGCTCGCGGGTCAGGCCGCGGCGGGCATAGGCCAGGACGTAGAGGCAATAGGCCAGGACCTTGATGGGAAAGCTGGCCCAGGACAGGACAGGGTTGAGCACCCGGGTGATCAGGTGGCGTTCGAAGTCGCTCCGACTGGTGACAGTAAACGAAGGCTGCCGGTCGGTCATGCGCAGCCAGACATAGCTGGCAACCAGCAGCGGCGCGCCGCCGCTGATATGATAGGCCTGGGCGACCTGATCGGGCGTGAAGTCGGTTGACGCATCCTGGAGGTACTCGGCAATCTCCTGGGGATTGAGCGGATGCAGGTCCGACTGGTGCATCGTCACCTGCGGCAGGGAGGCGCAGCGTCCGCGGAGGGTGGCATCGGGCCGGGAGGCAGGCGTCGGACGCCCGCAGATCAGCACCAGCACGCGCCGCAGCCGGGGAATGACGGCCTTGAACCAGTCGAAGAAGAGATCAAGGGCCGAGGGAAAGCGTAGCTCAATGCCAGCGAGGCGCTGCGTGCTGGCGAGCAGTTCTTGCAGTTCGGGTTCTGGCGGCTCGCCGGTGAGCGACTCGGCCGTATCGAAGCGCAAAATCACCGGGCGTTGCAGGGCGATCTGGTTGAGGGCCTCGGCGAAAGCCGCGCGCACTTCGGCCCAGCGGGTCTCGAAGGCGTCCCCGGTCAGCCGATCGCGATCGCGTTCCAGTTGCTCGCGCCGGGCGTAGTAAGCGGCGAACGCCTTGTCCAGCGCATCAGGGGCCAGGCGATAGGGTTCCTCCTGGTTGGCCGACAGGCCCTCGATGATCGTCTGCTCCAGAAACGGGCCGTTGCGGTTCTCCGTATCCGCCAGGTCAATGATCCGGGCGATAAAGGCCGGTTGCGGTTCAACCAGCGATGGTATCTGGCGCAGAAAGAACGTCTTGCCCTGACCGCCCCCGCCCTCCAGGTAGAGCACGTGGCAATGGTCCGTGTCCGTGCCAGACCGCTCGAGGGCGGCACGCAGGGCGTCAATCGTCGGTTGCTGACCAATATAGCGCTCAGCAATCGGGATCGGTATCGCCACCTTCGGTCTCCTTATCCCTCCAGGTCGTTAGCACCTGCTTGAGCCACGGTTCCACCACAAAGGCTCTGGCCTGCTCATCATGGATGACGACATAGCTGGTGGTCAGGCGCTCCAGGCGTTCCATGGCTTCGGATAGCGTGACAACCTCGGAGGAGCGGTTGTTGCGTTGTTTGCCGATAGCCTGACGAACCTCGGCGACGCCAAAGGACGGCAAAGCCGCCAGGTCGCGTAAGAGGGCAATATCCTCGTCGCTGAGCGGCGTCTCACCGCCCCTGATCCGCTGCTGGCGCAGGTGGTCGAGGATCTGCGGATAGAGTTCGGCCCGGCGCTCGCGCTGATCGGGCACGAAGCGAATAATCGCGGCGGCCCGCTGCTGGCAATCGCGAGCGGCCAGCAGTTCCTGCAGGGAAGCGTCCTTGAAGAGTTGTTCCGCGCGTCGCGAAGATCCCACCCGCCACCAGAGCCAGCGAAAGTGTTCGGCCCAACGCGGGCAGACGGCAGGATCGGGCGGCAGGGCGCTGAGACTGTGAAACATCCACTCGTTGATTAAAAAACCGTAGCGTTGGGGATTGGTCTCAAGTTGTTGTGCATACCAGTCGGCGAAGCGCCGGTGGAGTTCGGTTCGCAATCGGGCATCCAGTTCACGCTCGGCCAGATCGGTCAGCGCCGGGACTAGTTCAGCGCGCCAGAGATAGCGCAGCGGCGCGCTGCCGTGCTCCGTCAGCAGATCGGCAGCCAGGTAATCGCCCAGCGCGGCGTGCAGGTCGGCCAGACGGAGGGGCGGAATGGCCAGGCCGGACACCTGCTGGGTAGCGGTGGCCAGGGCCCCCAGATCCAGGCTGCGCAGCAGCGCGGCCACGGGGAGCAACTGTCGCGATGCCGGGGCGAGCCGCTCCACCAGGTCGCCCAGATCGGTAACCGGTGGTGGTGAAACGTCGGTGGTGGCCGGGTGG
Organism: Chloroflexaceae bacterium; assembly: GCA_026417815.1. GTDB lineage: Bacteria > Chloroflexota > Chloroflexia > Chloroflexales > Chloroflexaceae > JACAEO01. The sequence goes on from JAOACN010000287.1 coordinate 2,816, forward strand.
ATGTCAATTACCGTGCCCGAGGCCGCAAGTTCCTGTCGGGTCTGGCGGAAACGATGCTCCGCGAGGTAGGGGTGTCCCTGGGTAAGCATGTAGACCTCGCCCGCGAGAGGGTCAAGTTGATAATGCCGGGCCATCTCACGTATTTCACGCGGGGTAAGCCCGGGCAACTGCTGTTCGTGCACCACCCGAGCCAGTTCAAAATAGCGCCAGACCAACTGGCCCTGCCCGGTGGTGAAGCACAGCACCCTGCCGGTGAGGTACAGGGGGCGCAACAGGTGGGTTTGCAGGGCCTCCCAGAGGGCCTGGGCGTCAACGCCAATACGTTGCTCCAACTGGTCGAGGCCGTCGAGGAACAACACCAGCCGGTCGGGGTACTGTGGCACGACTTCATCTTCATCGTCCGGCAGGATCGCTGCAACCTGAAGATTGCCAGCGATCGCCCCGAGTTGTTCGCTATGCGCACCATTAAGGCCAAAGCGTCGCAACAGCTTGTCACAGAGTTCGTTCAGGGCCATCGAGCGGGTCGTCAACGACACCCGCGACCCTTGCGGCTGGTATACCAGCGTCCACGACAGCCAGTCGGGCGGCATCGTGAACGGAGGCTGTTCGTCCGCCGGAGCAAAGCTGATCCAGCACGTCGCGCTGAGCCGCCCCTCGCGCAGCGCAAGGAACAGCATCCAGATCAGCCAGGTTTTCCCCATGCCGGTAAGCGCGTAGATGTGAAAAAAGTAATCTTTATTACGATTTTGTAAGAAACTTCGGATGGAGCGAAAGTATTCATAGAGCAGGGGCCTTCGTCCAAAAAAGACTTTTGGAACGTTTGTTTCTATTGCTTCCAAGGATACAACTCCAATAGAGCAGGGGCCTTCGTCCAATAAAAGACTTTTGGAACGTTTGTTTCTATTGCTTCCAAGGATACAACTTCAATGGATTCCACATTGCAAGCTACCATACCACGCAAACGTAAAACGTAATCTCCCAGTCTACACCCAGCCTTCCGAATGGTACACCCCTTTCGGCGGATGGGAAAGGGAGAGCGTCCTGACGGAAACCTGACAGGAAGGCGACAATTCTCCGACTGGTTTACGCCTTCCTTGGCGATGGGATTGGCTGGCCCGGGGCCTGATTACGCTGCCTGCGCGGCGCCTGCGGTGGTTACTGGCCGGGATCGTAGTTGACAAGGCGGTATCCGGTCTGGCGCACATACTCAACGTATCTACACTGCTCTTCTGTCAAGTTCCGGTGTAGGGCAAGTTTGTGGCGCAGCCGTTTGACGATTTTTTCCAGCGCCTCTATGTCGTTTGGCTCGCTCTTACCATAAATCGCATGCGTCAGATCACGTTTGGAAATCAGTTTGCCGCGCTGGCGCCAGAGTTCGGTGAGCACCTTTCGCTCCATCTCGGTCAATTGCACCTTCTCGTCACGTTGTCCATCGAAGCAGACAAAGCCCTCGGCATCGAGGGAGAGCAGGGGGACAGGGAGGGGAATGACGCTGTTGAGCAGGTCGGGAGGGATCCTGGCTTCCGCGTTATCGATCCGCGTGCAATGTTGCTCGACCAGTTCGCGGGCAAGCTGGATCATACGGCGAGGGGAACCCGCGGCGGCCCGCACCAGCCGCTGGTCGGCGTCGCCATCACGCTCGCAGAGATCCTGAAAGCGGTTGACGCGCGCCGCGCGGGTGACCCGGCCCGCCGGCTGGCTGTAGGCTTGCAGGCGCCGGGCCAGCATGGCCAGCAGGTCATGGTCCCGCCAGCGCAACAGATAACTGGGCGGGCGTTCGCCGACCCGACCGACGCGGCGCTCAGCGAACAGGGACTGGAGCGTGTCGGGAAGAAAGAACTTGAAGGCGTAGCCAGGGTGCTCGAGCACGGGCAGATCGCTGATCAGCGGCTGCAGGCGCGCCAGCACCATCTCCGGATTGTGAACGGTCCATTGATCCTCATCGGTACGGTCCAGGAGAATGTACAGGCTGACGAAGCCGCCCATGCCCGCGAGTTCGAGCAGTTCGCTCTGCAAGTCGCTATCGCTGAGGCCCTCGTAATGCTGGGCGAACTGCTCAACCAGCATCCGGGCATCGCCGCTTGCGGCCGGCAGGCGAAACGTGCGGGCCAGTTCGGCCACGATTTCCGGGTCCAGGGCTGGCTCGGGGAGACGCAGGCGGTACGAGGGTGGAGCGGCCCAGTACCGGAGAGCATGCAGGCGCAGCAGGGCGTAGGGTTGCCCATGGAAGCGCGAATGCAACTCCGGGTTGCGCTGGCAGTGTTCCCAGAGTTGCCGGCAAGCCTGGTCGGTGATATGCCGGAGATAGTCACGGGCGGTCAGCGTGGTAAGATCCGCTGGCAACCATTTATAATCGGTGATCTGCACGACGAGGGCCGGCGGCTGGGCCTCCAGACCGCAGAGGCGCGCGATCTGCAACCGCTGGCTGGTCTTGCCGTAGCCGCGGGGCGCAAACAGCACCGCGCTGGCTGGTTGGCGCGGATCGCCTCGCAGCGCCTCGAACCACTCCGGCTCGACAAAGTAACTGGCAAGCAGTTCTTCCCGATCGGCCTCATAGTATTCGAAGGGATTACGTTCGAACCCCTGAACTTCCAGCCAGCGTCGGATCGGCACAGGCATACTTCATCTCCCCGTGCGGGTCCTCTCCGCGCAAGCACCAGCGTGGCGGCAATGGTTGAGCCAGGAGAATACCGGTATGGACGGGCCTCAAGGGGCGTTCCTCTGCTAATGCTCGGAGGATCGCTCGAAGACGGCCCACAGTTTTTTCAATGCATTGTAGAACGCGCCGATCTGCGCGTTGTTCCCCGGATCGCGGCGATGCACGGCATCGAGGATCTCTTCCATCAATGGCACGAAAGCGTCGCGCGACGCCGTTCCCCGCAACCAGGATTCGAGATAGTTGAGGATCTTCCGATCGCACGCCGTGTATGGCACGTCGCTCCGGGCAAGGTCGGCAACGTAGTCGGCCAGCGATGACTTAAGGCCGTACCGTACCGCGCTTTCCAGCAGGATCAGCCACCAGCGATAGAGCGCGTTATCCCGGTCAGCGGTCCCGCCATAGTTGTAATCGGCAATTTCGCAACCCGAAGGCATCTCGAAGAGCGAGCGTTTGAGGATCAACCGGAACAGGTCCTCGGGAAGAACATTGTGCTGTTTGCGCAACGTTTCCCGCGCCACCTGATCGTACCATCTCCTGAACCATGCGCGAATATCGGCGCGGATGCCGGCAGTCGCTTGATCGCCGGCCCAGTGCTCGACCAGCGCTCTATCGAGGCGCGCCTGGCAGCGCTGGCCGTCGCGGGCCGCCAGTTCCTCGCTTTCCAGATGTTCCAGCGCCCGCGCGACATCGGCGCGTTCACCCAGTTCTTTCATTTCGCAGTAGGCATGCATTGTCGTCTCGTGCAGCGCCTGGTCTGCGATGAGGAGCATGGCCAGCAGGCGGGAGGACAGGTGCTCCTTGCGTTCCCTGTACCATTCCATGAAGGCATGCTTGCTGTGGAGGTAGGGCCGTGGTTGAGTGAAGAGGCGCGGAATGCTCAGGGTCTCGTCTGTCTCCAGCTTAAGGACGTTGATGTAGAGTTGCCGGCCAAACTCCGGGTTCTGGGTGGTAACGATAAAGCGCACCTGCGTCTCGCCGCACTCGTGCAGCGGCAGCAGGCTGAGACCGGGGAAGGGTTCGCGACCGTCCTGGCTTTGCGGCTCGACAAGCCGGTCAATATCGTCAATCAGCACCCAGAAGGGCTTCTGGCGATGGGCCTTCAGCGCCTTGACATAGCGCCTGTGCAACTCCTCGGCGGTCGGATTGTCGAACATCGCCCGTTTGAGGCTTTGCCCGTCCCAATGGGCATGCAGGCCACGGGCCTGCCGCAGGCGGGTGATGATGACGTTTTTCAGCATCGCCAGGCGCTCGATGCCGCCTGCCTGTCCATCGCCGGGAGCCGAGAGGAGCAGGTGGCCCTTCCGCTCCGCGCGCAGCCTTTCGGCAATCTGGTGCAGCAGGGTGGTGCGCGAGGTTTGCGGCGTCCGTCCGTGTACGTTGACCACCCGGTAGCGGCTGTGTTCAAGCCGCTCGAAAATGGCCTTGATCTGTTCCTGCTGATCCCTGGTGGGCGGGTAGGACTGCCCCGGCGGTTGCAGGCGTTGCTTCCAGGCCGTATGGTTCACCAGGGCGCGATCCCAACAGGGATGGCGCAGGTACAGGGCGGGGATCCACCAGGCGTGCCTATCGCCGAACCAGCGGCCCTGATGTTGGAGGGCGTGTTCCCACAGCGCCCGGCGCATCTGGTGGGCCGCCTGCAACAGCGTCGCGCCGCCTGCCAGGGCCGCGTACCAGGCTTCGCCGGCCACGCCAGCCGCAGTGGTGCTAATCGAGATAGTCATCATCAGCATAGCCGGCACGCTGCTGCTGAAGGTATTGATGATGCTCCAGCGTTCGCTGGTGAGCGGCTGCTCGCTCTGATCGCCCGGCGTCCCCGAGTGGCAGGCAAAGCAACTGAAGAGCCAGATCGGGCAATGGTGAGCCTGCGTGGCCAGCTCGAGCGCGCCCAGCAAGGCGTCATCAATCTGCAGCGCGCTCACGAGTTGCCCGGGATCGTGGGGCCAGAAGGCGCCGTGGCCGAAGTAGTGCAGCGCTGCCGGCGCGTGCCGCTCGAATATCTTGCGCAGATGGGCCCTTCTGACGCCGGGGCGCGGTTTGGGGCAGTCGCACCAGACCAGTTCCTGGCGATGCCGCCGGGGCGCATAGGGGCGCGCGCGGCGCTCGGCGGCGCGGATTTCAGGCGTTATCGCCTTGCGCGGCAGCAGGGCCAGCATCGGCGCCGGCTGCTCCAGGTTCAACTCCTCCGGTGGCTGGTAGGGGTTCGCCGCGATGGTGCGAACGATGACGATGGGACGCTCGATCTGTAGCGGCGCGGGGCGCTCCGGTTCGGTCAGCGCTTCCCAGGGCAGCAGGAGCAGGGCATTGTACCAGTCGTTGCGTACCTTGAGCAGAGAGAGATTAATCAGGATACATCCCAGCCTGGTATCCTTGTCGGGCTTATGATCTTCAAGAAAGGCCCGGATGAGCTCCTGGGCGGACAGTCGCCCTTCGGGAGAACGGGTTGCAGCGAGACGCCGGAATAGATTGGCGCCCACGAAGCGCGCTGGTTCGCCCAACGCGCCCGAGGGTCGCGAGAGATCCCCCGATGTCAGCCCATCGGTCAGTCCAAGCGTATGGAGCGCCCTCCAGTTCTCCGCGTCCTGGGCCAGCATCCAGTAGGTGCGTCCGGCCTGGGTATCATCGAAAAGATCCACCAGCACCCTGACGGTGCGCGGCGTGGGCAGGCGGCAGCATCCGCTGCTTTCTGCCGTGAGGGTGATCCGTCGCCCATCCGGGGTCATCTGTTCCCTGCGGATCAACAGTGGCAGGTCAGCTTCGAAGGCGTCAACTGGAACGGCAACACATTCTGGTAAAAAGATAATTGAAAGGATGTCCACCGAAGCGACCGACTGTGCCTGTGCTTGTTGGTACGTAATTATAGCTATCAGTGTAGGGGGTGGCAGGCGTAATGTCAATATGGGGGGTAGCGAGGGGGTGAGAAACCTCACGCGCGTACTGTGCAGTTAGTTGGCGACTGATAAAGATGAACTCTTACGATCGGCATACCCTGGCTGGCGGTTGATGAAATATAGACCGGTATTCGCGCGGCAGCCCGGCGGCTGAGGAGGTTCGGAGGGGTCCAACCCCTCCGAACTTTCCCCTTCCTGGCGCGGCGCGGCGAAGCCGCTCCGCACCAGGAAGTTGGGGGGCCGCAGGCCCCCGCAACCCCCGCCAGCGGCAAAAAGCCATAGCTGAAGCCGCGGGCTACCAAGGCGAAGCCCGCCTGCGCGGGCTATGCCGGATGTAATGCTTAATCTTCATCAGCCTGTACAGGCGCGATTGCAATGGCCAGCGGCAGGTTGTGGGTAATGCATCGCCCGCTGGGAGAGGGTTGAGGAGGGGGTGGGGGTTCAGCGAAAGACTTTGTCTACAGACCACTAATGTGCCACCAGGCGAGGGGAAGTCATTTACCTCACCTCACCGCACCCGCCCTTACCCAAAGCGGATGCGCGTCCCCACACAGGTCTGCACGTAGGCGTCGGGGAGGGCGCGGGCAAGCGCATGCTGCGCCTTCCAGCCGGTGCAGTGCCCCGGCACGATCAGCGCTGGCGCAAGCTCCGTCAGCGCGGCGACGGTGTCGGGAATGATCGGCTCGAACACCCCGCCGGAGAGATGCAGGCCGCCGATCACGCCCTGGATCGTCGCGACTCCCGTCAGGTGGCGGGCATAGCGCAGCACGTTCACGATCCCCGCATGACTGCACGCCGAAAGCACGACCAGGCCCTGGTCGCGCACGTTCACCACCAGCGCCTGATCGTCCCAGATCCAGGGATCGGCCTCCCAGGCGCCATCGGCGGTGCGCGCGAAGTGACCGGGCATCCCCCGTTCAAACGGCGTCACCCGCTCAATCTGTCCTGTCACCAGCACCTGGCCATCGAGCAGCAGCGAGGGATCGCGGCGTTCGATGATCTCTACCCCTTCTCGTTCCAGGTCGGCGCGGCCCGGCGCGGGGAGGTGCAACTCGGCCCCGCCGGGGAACACCGCCTTGCGATCGCGCCAGCTATCGGGGTGCAGGATCAGCGGGAGGCGCCGGGGGCCGAGCCGCGCCAGCAGGCCATGCAGACCGCCGTGGTGGTCGGTGTGCCCGTGGGAGAGCACGATGGCGCGGAGATCGGCCGGATCAACACCCAGCACGTCCATGTTGTGCACCAGGGTCTGCGGTCCCATCCCGGTGTCGTAGAGCACCGAGGTGCGACGGCCCGCCTGTTCAACCGTCAGGAGCGCCGCGAAGCCGTGTTCGGCCAGGAGCGGGGGGTGCTCGAAGCTGTCCCAGTGCAGCGTCGCCCGGCGCACCTGCGGTGTGCTGGGGAGGAGCGCATCCATCACGTTGTCCACCAGAATGGTCACCTCGACGGCATCAACGGGCTGGAGGGTCACTGATGACTGCTCGGCCATGCGCGTGCTCCTTTCAACAGGAAACCTGGCGGTGCTATAATTTTACCATTGTCGAAGCTGCACTTGATGCGAGGCAACAATGCGGTTGCTGAAACGCTTTCTTGTATGGGGCGCGCTGGGGCTGGTGGTGGCGCTCGTGCTCGGCGCCAGCGGCGGGTACCTCTGGCTGCGCCGGTCGCTGCCACGGACCAGCGGAGAGATCCGGGTGAGCGGCATCAGCGGGACGGTGACGATTGTCCGCGACCGCGATGGCGTGGCCCACGTCACTGGCGCGACGGAGGCTGATGCGGCCTTCGGATTGGGCTTCGTCCACGCCCAGGATCGCCTCTGGCAACTGGAGGTGCAGCGGCGCATCGGCTACGGCCGGCTCTCGGAGGTTTTTGGCGAGGCGACCCTCGACACCGATCGCTTTCTACGCACCCTGGGCGTGGCCCGCGCCGCCCGCGGCGCCTTTGAACGACTCGATGCCGGGACCATCGCCATCCTCGAGTCCTACGCTGCGGGCGTGAACGCCTTTCTGGCCACCAACCCGCTCCTGCCGCCGGAGTTCCTCATCCTCGGCGTGCAACCCGAACCGTGGCAACCGGTCGACTCGCTGGTCTGGGCGAAGATGATGGCCTGGGACCTGGGCGGCAACTGGAGCGATGAGGTGCTGCGCTCGCTGCTGGTCGCGCGGATCGGCGCGGAAGACGCCGAGTTTCTGTTGCCGGCCTACACCGCCGATGGGCCGGTGATCCTCCCCGAAGGGGCGGCGAGCCGGCCCGTGGCACCGTCAGGCGCCTCGGGGGCCGCTATCCAGCCCGCCACGGCGCGGGCGCTGCTCGACCTGTGGCAGACGGTGCATCTGGCGACCGGACTGGGCGACCGGATGGCCGGCTCGAACAACTGGGTGATCGGCGGCGCGCGCACGGCCAGCGGCAAGCCGCTGCTGGTCAACGACCCGCACCTCGCCACGCGGATCCCCTCGATCTGGTACCTGGCCCACGTGCAGGGCGGGGCGATCAACGCCATCGGCGCGACCTTCCCCGGCCTGCCGGCGGTGGTCATCGGCCACAACGGGCGCATCGCCTGGGGCGTGACCAACACCGGCCCCGATGTGCAGGACCTCTACGTGGAGCGGATCGATGCGCAGAATAATGTCGAGTATAACGGCAGGCGCGAGCCGGTCACGCTGATCAGCGAAACGATCAAGGTCAAAGACGCCGAGCCGGTCACGCTGACGGTGCGCGTCACGCGCCATGGCCCGATCATCAGCGATGTTATTGACGGCACCGGCGAGACGCTGGCCTTCCGCTGGACGGTGCTCGATCAGGAGGACATGACCATCCGCGCCTTCCTCAATGTCAACCGGGCGCGCAACTGGGCGGAGTTTACGGCGGCGCTGCGTGATTACCGCGCGCCGATGCAGAACTTCGTCTACGCGGATGTCGAGGGCAACATCGGCTACTACGCGCCGGGCGCGCTGCCGATCCGCCGCAACGGCGATGGGCGGCTCCCCGTGCCGGGCTGGACCGACGAGTACGAGTGGGCCGGCTACGTGCCCTTCGAGCAGTTGCCCCACGTTTACAACCCGCCGCAGGGCTATATCGCCAGCGCGAACAACCGGGCGGTTGGCGACGACTACCCCTACCTGATCGGCACTTCCTGGGCGGCCCCGTACCGGGCGCAGCGGATCGTCGAACTGATTGGGCAGGGCAGCCAGTTTACGGTCGCCGATATGCGGGCCATGCTGGCCGATGTGGTCTCGGCGCAGGCCCGTGAGTTGTTGCCGGTACTGCGGGCGGTGACGCCGGCCGGGTCGCGCGAGGCTGCCGCGCTTGACCTGCTGGGCGGGTGGGACGGCGCGATGGACGGTGACAGCGCCGCGGCGGCGGTCTATCAGGGCTACTACTATGCCGCCATCGAGGCCATCTTCGCCGATGAACTGCGCGACCTCTTCGACGAACAGTACCAGGCCGAACGCGACTTCCCGGCGATGGCCCTGCGCACCGTGCTCCTCGATGGCCACGGCGAATGGTGCGATGACGTGACGACCGTGGCGACCACGGAAGACTGCGCGGCCATCCTGTCCGCGGCGCTCACCCGGGGACTGGAGGCGATGGCGGAGGCCCAGGGCCAGGGCGATCCGGCCCGCTGGCGCTGGGATCGGGTCCATCAGGCGGTCTTCCCGCACACGCCCTTCAGCCAGGTCGGGGCGCTGCGGGGCGTCTTCGAGCGGCGCGTTCCCAACGGCGGCGACAGCTTTACCGTCAACGTCGCCCAGGTGCGCATCACCGAGCCGTACCTCCAGTACAACGCTCCCTCGTACCGCCAGATCATTGACCTTGGCGACCTGGAGGCGTCGCGGTTCATGCATACCACCGGCCAGTCGGGCAACGTGTTGAGCAGCCGCTACAGCGACTACCTCGCACCGTGGCAACGGGTCGAAGATGTGCCGATGCGCTTCAGCGGCCCGATCGAGGGGGAGCGGCTGGTGTTGCGTGGGGGGTGAGAACAGGAAAGCTAAGCGGAGTGGTACGGAGGCAGCCGCGTATGATCCTCTCTTCCTTGCGTTCCTTCCTGAAGCGATGGCTGATTCTGGCAAGGGCGACACCGAAGGGTGGGAGCACCCGTAAGGCTCGCGCCGGTACTGGGACGTGGCGAGACCGAAGGGCGCCGATCGGCGCCCCGCTGCTCCTCATCCTGGCTGCCTGCGGCGCGGTGCTGCTGGCTGCCTGCGCTGGTGCCTTACCCGTGCCGCCGACTCCGGCGCCACCAACACCCGCTGGCGGGCAAGTAACCACGGCCCCCCCGCCGCAGGTAACCGCCCCGCCCGCGCCGAGCCCGCCCGCGACCGCAGCGCCGCCCACGGCCACTCCCGTTCCGTCGCCCGCCGCGCCGCCCACGGCCACGCCCGTTCCGTCACCCGCCGCGGCAGCCGGGTTCGTCGTCTTCCCTGATGCCGATGGGCAACTCTGGCGCGCTGGCGAGCCCGGTCAACCGTCCATCAAGCTCGGGCCGGCAAGCGAGCCCGGCGTCGAGCCGCCCTGGGCGGCCTCCCCCGACGGCCGGACGATCGCCATCGTCGCCGGCACGGGTGTCTGGCCCTATAGCTACCAGTACCAGAATCCGCCTGCCCTGGCCCTCTGGTTGGCGCCCAGCGATGGCGGCAGCGCCCGCAAGATCCAGGATCTTCTGCCGCCGCGTCCCCTCGACCTCACCCCCGGTAGCTCCGATCATTTCGATCTGCTCACCGCGCTGACCAGCCCGCAGGCGCTCGCCTGGAGCCCCGATGGCGCGCGGGTCGCCTTCGTCTCGGCCCACGCCGGCGCGCCCGATCTCTACACGGCGAGCCTGGACGGCAACGTGACGCGCCTCACCGATGATGCCAGGATCGAGTTACAGCCGGCCTGGTCGCCTGACGGGCGGCACATCGCCTATCAGGCCGTCTCAGGGCTTGGGACCGGCGCCGGGTATGGCGACCTGGGGCTGGCGGTGGTCGCAAGTAGCGACGGCGCGCCGATCTTCATCCGCGCCCCGCTCCCGCTCGCCAATGGCGCCAACGCCACGTTCATCACCGGGCTGGTGTGGATCAGCGACACCGACTTTGCGGTCGCCCTGGCTCGCCTCCCGGTATGCGCCGCGGAGATCCAGGTGATAACGCCAGAGACAGGCGAGACGACCATCCTGCTGCATAGCCCGGACACCTGCCCGGGCGCGCTCGCCTGGAGCGCGGGCGCGCGGACCCTCGCCATCGTGCTCGGCTCAGTAGGCCGTGAACCCGCCGCCGGGCTCTATTCCTGGTCGCCCGGCGAGTCAAGCGCCCGGCTCGTAGAGGCGGGCGCCTTCAGCGATCTGGCCTGGAGCCCCTCGGGCGACACGCTCGCCGCCCGCTCCACGCAGGATGATATGCGGCGCTCCGCCTACCTGATCTGGCGCCCGGACGGCTCGACCCGGGTGGTTGCCACAAGAGGGGAGCCGATCTGGTCGAGCGACGGCCGCTCCCTGGCGGTGGGCGAGCTGATTGTCGGCCCACAGGGGCAGGTCACGGGGCGTCTTCCCCAACCCGAGGCGCAACCGATTGGCTGGATCGGGAGTGATCTGGTGTACGTTGTACCGTTGATTGACGCGGGCGACGCCGCTGAACTGCACCGCTGGGATGGCCGCAGCGCGACCCTGGTGGCGCGCGTCCGCCTCAGCGCCCGGCGGGCCATCCGCATCGTCGAGCCGGTCGCTGATCCCGTGAAGGTTTCGGATCGGGGCGTTCCAGCTTGAGTCTTGCTCAGCAGAGGTATCAAATGCCGCGAACAACGCTCCAACGAACCGTGCTGCTCCTCGTCCTCATGATCAGCCTGCCCGGGGCGCCTGCGTCTTCCGTCCATGCCCAGGAGACTCCGCCTATCTGGTCGCGCGTGGCGGGCATTCCTGCTGACGTGACGCTGGTGGATGTAGTGATGCCCGGGCCGGAGGTGGCCTGGGCAGTTGGGTCGCAAGAGCAAGAGCCGCGCGGCGTGGTCTACCGCCTCAGCCTGGCGCAGAATCGCTGGCACGTGACGCGCGACGCGACCTTCGACCAGCCGCTCTCCGGCGTGGCGGCGCTCGATGCCGAGCGAGTGGTTGTTGTCGGTGGGGCAGGGCTGATCGCGCGGCGCAACGCCGGTGGCGCCTGGGCGCGTGAGGATCCTGGCATCGCGAACCTGTGGTTGAGCGCCGTCCAACTCTTCGACGACGGGCGCGCCGGGTGGGCCATGGGGGCCGTGGACGGCACTGAAAGGGACAGGGCGGTGGCGCTGCGCTTGAATGACGGTCGCTGGACGGAGGCCGGCATCGAGGACCCCGGGTCAGACAGCTACGTGGAGGCAATCCACTTCTTCGCGCCCGGCGTGGGCTGGGCGGTCGGGAGTCACATCTGGTACCTGCGCGGCAACGAATGGCGCCTGGATCGGCAGCTCGAGTTCTGCCCCGGCGACATGTGCCGGCAGCAACTGAGCGGGGTGCGGGCAATAGACGCCGAGCGCGCCTGGCTGGTCGGAACGCGACGCTTCATGTGCATGTTCTGCCCCGATCAGATCGTGATGGGCCGTCACGACGCGAGCGGCTGGCACGACGCCTTCCCCGAGGGCACGGCAGCAGTGCTGCCGCCGCTGGCGCCCGGCCACTACGACAGCGCCATGCTAAGCGGCCTCACCTTCGTCGGCGCCGACGATGGGCTGGCGGTGGGCTGGCGGCGCTATCAGGACGAGCAATTCAACTTCGTCATCCAGGCCTTTGCCCTGCGCTACAGCCGCGGCGCCTGGAGCTACGAGACCCTGGGGGAGCGCATCGTGCCGAGCCACGTCGCCATGGCCGACGCGACCCACGCCCTGGTCGTCGGCTACGGAGGGCTGCTGCTCAGCTACGGTTATGGCGAGCAGGGCGCGCCGCCAGAGGCTCCCGCGGGCAACCCGGCCCGGCCGGTCCCCGACCCCGGGCTGCCGGAGGTGCGCTACTTTGCGCCCACGGGCCACACGCTGCGCGGCGCCTTCCGGGGGTACTGGGAGGCCAACGGCGGCCTGGAACGCTTTGGCTACCCGCTGACCGAGGAGTTCACTACCACGCGCGCCGAAGACGGCAGGACCTACACCGTGCAGTACTTCGAGCGCGCGCGCTTCGAGGCGCACCCGGAGCATCAGGGCACACGGTACGCGGTGCTGCTGGGCCTCCTCGGGCGCGAGTTGACCGCCGGGCGCGCCGACGAGGCGCCCTTTCGGCCCATCGGCCCGCCCCGTACTGCCGACACGTGTTACTTCCCGGAGACGGGCCACCGGATCGCGCCGGAGTTCGCCGGCTTCTGGAGGGAGAAGGGCGGCCTGCCGATCTTTGGCTACCCGATCAGCGAACCCTTCACCGAGATCAACGCCGCCGATGGGCAGCCCTACCTGGTGCAGTACTTTGAGCGCAGTCGCTTCGAGTACCACCCCGGGGCCGGCGGGCCGCCCGGCAAGGTGATGCTCGGTCTGCTCGGCAGCGAGTATCTGCGCCGCTCTGGTATCGGTGGCCAATAACGGCAAGTCGTAGTGCTACAACGAGACTGCCCCTCGGAGGGGAGGTTCGGAGGGGTTGCACTCCTCCTGTCTCTTATACACATCT
>JAOACN010000298.1 GCA_026417815.1 Chloroflexaceae bacterium
GAACGGGAGGGTCTGGGAGGACTCCGCCCTCCCAGAAACCCGCCTCCCAGTCCTTTCGCGTATCAGACGGTCATACGCATGGCGCACAACGCCGCGATGCAAATCGGCCCCCGTGCGGCCACAGCGCGCTGCGGCCTACCCGCCTATGTTCACCTCAGGACTTGCCGGATGCACCACTTACCGGCACGCCTCGGCGACGAACAGTTCAAGGGCCACCTCGGCCTGCAAGCGCCCGGTCTTGGTAGCCACGTCGAGTTCGAGCAGCCGGTCGTGCAGGTGTTCCAGCTCACCAGGGCCGAACCCACGCACCTGCTCAAGAGCCTTGCGCGCCACGAAGGGTTTGAGGTTCAACTCGGCAGCAATGGCATCGGGGCGCAGACGCCGGGCCGCCAGTTCCTGGACCCCCAGCAGAATCCGGATCTGCCGGGCCAGCATGAAGAGCACGTAGGTTGCCGACTGGCCGTCTTCGAGCAGACCACGCGCTCCCCGGAGCGCCGGGCCCAGCCGGCGGGCGCTCAAGGCGTCAATGAAAGCGAACAGGTTCTGCTCCTGCCGATCCTCCACCAGGACCTGCACCGCCGCCACATCAATCGTCTTCCCCCGGCCCACGTAGGTGGCGAGCTTCTCCACCTCGGTCGCCAGGGCGCGAGTGTCATTGCCCACCAGTTCCACGAGCCTGGCGGCAGCGTCAGGCGCCAGACGGGCCTGGAGCGCCGTGGCCCGCTGCGCCAGCCAGCGCAGCAGGGCCGGCCCCTCGGGCAGCGGAAACTCGCGCACCTCGCCAGCTTTCTTCAGGTAGGTGAAGAGAATACTGCGCCGATCGACGTCCTCGTTCTCAACGAAGACCAGATCGCACCACGCGGGGACCCGTTCTAGGTAGGCCCGCAACTCCTCGCGCTCCGTGCCGGCCCGGCTATGTTTGAGCGCATCCGACACGATCACCAGACGGCGATCGGCCAGAAAGGGCAGGGCCTCACAGGCGACGGCGAGGGTCTCGAGCTTGAGCCGGCGCCCATCGAGGCGCACGCTGTTCATCTCGGCGACATCGGGGGGCAGCGCGGCGCGCAGCGCCGCCACAGCCTCGCTGCGGCTGAACTCATCGGGGCCGTAGAGGAGGTAGAGCATGGCGAGAGAGGCATGCCAGTGGGACGGGGTGAAACGCCTGACCCTATCGCAGCGTAGTGCTCCCCAACCCGCCGTGAGTGAGCCTGTTTCGAACCTGCGCAGTGCAGGGGGGTGCCCGCCTGTGAGCATCTGCGGCCCGCCGCATAGCTCAACTCATGAGAGCAAGGCTCCCATCGAAACCGTGTTGGCTCAAAACACATGCCCACCCACGGGCGGTCAGGGGTAGTCTGATCCTACCACGCTCAGGGGCGTTATGCAAGTGGCGCTCACGGCTCGGCATCAATCTGGCGCACCAGGCCGGCAACGAGGCGCGTGGCCCGTTCGGCCAGACGTGTATCGGCGGGCGAGGACGGTGGCGTGGCGCCGGGGGCAGCGTGGGTCACCACGGTGAGGGTGCGGTACCCCAGGCGGCGCAGTGGCGCGGCGAGGACACCTTCCGTGGCGAGACAGCGGGGGTCGGCGTCAATATGCGGATCGGCGGCGTCGGCAGCGGCGGCCAGGCGCACCAGCAGCGCATCAGCGGGCCGGCTGCGGAGCGCCCCCTCGGCGGTAGCATAGACGAGCTGGCCAGCGGCGAGCGACTCCAGCGCAATGACCAGGGTGCGTTCTGGCTCGAAGGGGTAGCGCCGCAACAGACTGATCACCCCCCAGGGATCGCTGCTGGCGGCGCCCACGGCCACGGCCCACACCTCCACCCGCTCCAGCGCGCTCAGGCGCGTGGCGACGGCCACCAGTGCGGCCAGCGCGACGCAACCGCCATCGGACGGGTCGGGGGTGAAGGGCCGGGTCGCGCCGATCAGGATCAGGCCGAAGAGCAACCCGGCCCCCACCTGTAACGGCCACCACGGCCCGGGCAGCGCCAGGGGGGCCAGGGCGCCAACGGCCAGCAGCGCGGCTGCGGCCAGGCGCGCCAGGGCCGCACCGCGACCTGCTCCGGCGAGGACGGCAGGACCGTGCCGGAGCGGAGGCGTATCAAGAGGGGCGAGGAGCACCACGCGCCAGCGCGGCTGGACGGGGGGCACGCCCGTGGCCTCGGCGATCGCGCGGGTCCCGACGATGTTCTGGCTGACGCGGCGGGGGCCCAGGGGTGGCAGGGGCGCCACGAAGGCGTCAACCAGGGCAATCGCAAGCAGGCCCAGCCCCCAGAGCAGCCCGAGCCAGGGGAAGAAGAACGCCAGCGCCGCGCCGGCCATTCCCAGGGCCGCAAAGAGGGCATAGACGGCGCCGGCGCGGGGGGCCACACGCAACTCGTAGGCGCTCACGCCCATCCCCGCGCGGCGCAGTCGCCCATTGACGAATGCGGCCGCGCGAGCCTCCTCGGCCGAGGTTGGACGGCGCAGCCCGATCCGCTCGGCCAGTTCGGCCACCAGCATTTCGATCTCGTAGGCCTCATCGGCAACAGCAGAGCGCATGAACGGCCTGTCCGGATAACCAGGTTATCCGATGACGTGGTGGGAGGGCACAACCCCACTGCCCTTCCCTTGAAAGGGGGTGGAGCAACCAGGTTTCCCCACCCTCCTCCAAACAACCGGGGACCCGGCGTTCCCGGGAGGGCCGCGCCTTCGCGCGCCCTCCCGCGGGAGGCAGCCAGACCGTCTCCAGATCACGTCCGGTATCAGGAGCGCGGCGACGGCGCCGGGCTCGGGGATGGGCGTGGGGTGGCCGTCGCATCCAGGCTAAAGTCCCGACCCGGGGTACCGACCGGCACTGGCGTGATCGGCGACACGGGGAGACCCGGCACACTCGCTCGCACGCAATCGGTCTGCCCTGGAGTACAGAGCAACAGCACCAGATCGTAGCGAATGAACTGGTTGCCGATGTCGCCGGTATTCTTCACCTGCACAAAGTAGAACCCGTCAACCTCGGGGATAAACTCAATCTGCGAGTCGAGACTCTCGCCACCGGGGATGTCATCATTGAAATCGAGAATGCTCACCCCATCACGATCGGCAAGCACCATCACCGTATCGGCGCCGGCCTGCGTGTCGCGGTTCACTTCGATGCGGCCACGGTAGCGCCGCGTATCGGTATAGATAACGTAGCGTTTGCCGGTTTTGCCGAAGAACGTCACCCAATCGGCATCACCCGTGGGGCAGAGACGACGATCCTCCTGGATCTCATTGGAGGTGATCAGGCGGGCCTGTTCGGGCAAACCATCCGGCTCGAAGAGATCCAGACAGACCGAGGCGACTGTAGTGGGGGTGGGGCCGTAACTTTCATCGAGCAGGGCAATGACGTAGAAAAAGTTCGTTCCTCCACGCCCGGCCGAGTCGCGCACCCGGATGAAGTAGCGCCCATCGGCAGGGATACGGATGGTAATGCGCGGGCGCGTATCGCCCGGGTTGGGGTTGGCCGGGTCGCGGTTGAAGAAATCGCTATTGAAGGCGATACTGTTGAAATCCGGATCAAAGAGCTCCAGGGTGAGATCGATCCCCGGATCCATGCGCGTAATATCGATCGTATACACCTTGCCGGCAATGGCTCCGAACACCAGCCAGTCAACATCGCCGATCGGACACATGGTCCGCTCCTGGGCCGTATTGATGTCGATGTTGCGGGCGCTGGCGGGATTGTTGTCATCTTCGAACCCATCGCGGCAGACGGGGCCACGGGTAGGTGTAGGGCCAACCGGGGTACTGGTGGGGGTGGGGGCGGCCACGACATTGACCGTAATAAACGCCGTCGTTTCGGCGTTATCGGAGGCGCGGCGGGCGACGAGGTTCAGGTTCGCGGTCGTGCCAACGGCGGTGTTGCCAGGAACATTGATACGCACGGTAACGCGCTGGGTCTGGTTCTGAGCCAGCCGGAAACCAGATGCGGGGGAGAAATCGGCGGTCCAGCCGGTGGGGAGATTGTCCACGCGCAGGGCAAAATCCGCGTCGGCGCCGCCGTTCCGCAAGTCTGAGACGAAGAAGCCGCTCTGCCCCGGCTGGACGGAAAGCGTGCCGCTGGTGGTGAGCCAGCTAAAGTTGACCTGAGCGAGAGGTGCGCCCGCCGGGGCCTGCGGCGGCGCGGCCGTGACAGGAAGCTGGTACAGGGCAACGAGGGCAACGACCAGGACGGTAAGCGCGGACAGGGCGGCATTACGCAGGTCAGTACGACGCTTCATGTGGATATGCGTCTCCCGGCTAGAGGCAGGGCAAAACCGCGCGTATTATAGCCGCCGGGTGTCTGTGATGTCAATTACAGATCGGGAGGTAGATTACATGGTTGCGCCGCACCCCTTCAAATGGGGCGCCACTTCTTACCCTCCCTCGCCTCGCTGCGCTCGGTGCCCCCTCCCGCTCCACCACAGGTGGAGCGGGAGGGGGTGGGGGGGTGGGTGAGGACCAGCTCAGAGGCTGCGGCCCACCGCGGCGGCGACGGCGGCCAGTTTCGGCATCAGGGCGGCGAAGTTCTCCGGGTTGAGCGACTGGCCGCCGTCGGATCTGGCCCGATCGGGGTCGGGATGCACCTCGATGATAATGCCGTCGGCCCCCGCGGCGATGCCGGCCAGGGCGAGGGGGGGCGCCAGGTACCACTTGCCGGTGCCGTGGCTGGGGTCCACGATCACCGGCAGGTGGGTGCGGCGCTTGGCCAGGGCGACGGCGTTGAGGTCGAGGGTGTTCCGCGTCGCGGTTTCGAAGGTGCGAATGCCGCGCTCGCAGAGGATGACATTGGGGTTGCCCTGGGCCACCACATACTCCGCCGAGAGCAACCACTCCTCGATCGTGGCCGAGAGGCCGCGTTTGAGCAGCACGGGCATGCCGGTGCGGCCAACCTCTTCGAGGAGCTGGTAGTTCTGCATATTGCGGGCGCCGATCTGCAGAACGTCGGCGTAGCGGGCCACCAGATCCACGTCGTTGGGCGTCATGACCTCGGTGACGATCGGCAAACCGGTCTCCTCGCGCGCCTGGGCCAGCAGGCGCAGACCCTCTTCACCCAGGCCGCGGAAGGTGTAGGGGGAGGAACGCGGTTTGAAGGCGCCCCCACGGAGCATGCTCGCGCCGGCTTCGCGCACGGCCCGGGCGGTGGCCATGATCTGCTCTTCGCTTTCCACCGAGCAGGGGCCGGCGATGACCACGCAGCGGTTGCCGCCGACCACGACGCCGCGCACGTCAACCACGGTGTCGATGGGGCGCAGTTCGCGCGAGACGAGCTTGTAGGGCTGGGTGATACGCAGGGTCTCTTTGACCCCGGAGAAGTGTTCGAGTTCTTCACGCAGGGTGGGCGGGATGGACGCGCCGACCACGCCGATCACCGTGCGCTCGGCGCCGCGCACCAGGTGGCCGCGCAGGTGGTGTTCTTCCAGGCGCTCGATTACCGCCTGGATCTGCGTGTCGTTCGAACCGGTCTGCATCACGACGATCATGGCCTCAACTCCTTCTCCTGTGACAACGAAGCGCTGGTCGAGCACGGGCGGCGATACTGGCCGCAGCACGGTCCTGGTGGTGGTCGGTTGGGGGCTCATCACAGGACTCCCCTGGTATCTATCTCAACGGAAGAGGCGGCGAGGAAGGGTTGCCCTCCCTGAAACCATCGAACGGGCGGGTCTGGGAGGGCTGCGCCCTCCGCACCTCCCCCGAACGCTAACCCGGAAGGCCGCCCAGCGAAACCATTACACGAAAGGTCGGGCAGGGAGGATCCGGGAAGGCTCTGCCCTCTCGGACCCTCTCGTTCGAAAAGCTGGCGGATGCGCGCGAAAGGGCGGCGTACTCCTTCATGTGCCAGGCGGTGATTGAAAGGCCGCCAGGGCGGTGTTGCGGTCGGGGCGCAGATCCTTGGCGCCCTTGATGTACACGTGCACGATCTCGTCGGCGCGGCGTTCGGTGTTCCAGTGGATGAGCACGCGAATACAGCCGCGCAGGCTGCCGGGCACATCCATCTCGTGACCACAGAGCAGGGCCGTGTCCGTCCAGCCGATGGCGCGGGCGGCCACGGCGGGAAACTCAGCGTTCAGATCAGGGGTGGTGGTGAAGATGGCGCTGGCAATATCGTCAACGTGCATCCCATTGCGCTCGATGAGCAACTCCAGCAGCTCACGGGTTGCCGCGAGGATGGCCTCACGGGTGTTGGCCTCGCACGTGGTTGCTCCGCGGACACCGCGACACCGAACGGTCATAACTGGCCTCCCTGCTGTGGCACGCAAGCAGAGAGGGCGTGAAGCCTGGTGCTTCACGCCCTCTGTACGAGTTGTCTATGGCAACCGGTGGTAGGTCTAGACAGTGCGAAGCAACCAGGCCGTATGTGGGCCGGTAAAGTAATAAAAGAAGCGAGAAAAACTATGCATTCGCTGCGCCATGCGGCGGCCGTCCTTTTATTACCCTTCGCTGGGGCGACTATATCACGACCGCGGCGTTCCGTCAAGCCTCACTGGCCGAGCAATTCTTCGGCTTCGATAATGGCCTGGGCGATGTCCTTCATCTTGGCGCGCTTGTCACGGGCGCGCTGCCGCAGGCGCTCGTAGGCGTCGCGTTCGTTGAGGCCCAGGCGCTGCATGAGAATGCCTTTCGCGCGCTCGATCAGCTTGCGCGCCTCCAGGGACTCTTCCAGCTCGCTGACCTGGTGGCGCAGGGCCTGGATTTCGCGGAAGCGGGCCAGGGCAATGTTGATCGCCGGGGGCAGTTCGTTTTCATTGACCGGCTTCACCAGATAGGCCAGCGCCCCGGCGGTCTCGGCCTTTTTGATCGTCTCTTTGTCGGCATAGGCCGTGAGCATAATGATCGGAACGGGATAGATCTCACGGATGCGATTAGCGGCTTCCGTGCCTTCCATCTCGGGCATGCGAATGTCCATGATGATCAGATCGGGCCGGAGGCGCCCGGCAAGGCTCACGGCTTCCGCGCCCGAACGGGCAATGCCGATCACGTCATAGCCCAATCCCTTGAGTTGCTCCTCAAGGGTGAGCGAGACCAGATCGTTGTCTTCGGCGATCAGGATCCTTATTGCAGCCACGGCGGCACCTTCGTTGCGCACCGGCAGGTCACGAGATGGACCCACGTTCCGGCCGTAATGTTACACGTTGCAATACTTCAGAACTATACCATAGAACCTGCGGAGATGAACAGCGACTCTGTGGTGAAAACAGGGCTCGTACAAAGTCCACGGGGCAAGCCCCGCATCCCGATGTTGTTCGGTGGTTTTGGCGGCGTAGCCGCCTAAACCACCGAAGAATAACCCCTGGGGCGGCGTAGCCGCCCGGGACCCCGCCATGGGAGACGGACGTTGCACAGGCCCTGGTGGCGAAAACCAGGACTGATGCAACGTCCGCCTCCGCGAGGGGGTTGGGGCGGCGTGCGTGTACACAGTTCTCCTCGCAGCGAGGGCATCTTGCCCTCGAATCCTGACGAGGGCGTCCCACCCTCGCTCCCAGGTCTGCGGGGTTACCCCAAC
>JAOACN010000319.1 GCA_026417815.1 Chloroflexaceae bacterium
TATAAGAGACAGGCTCTACACCGGGCCGAGGAACACTTCCGCGAGGCCCTGGCGATCGCACAACGGGTGCTGGAGGAACCCGCCCTGTTGCCGCGCCAGCGTTTCTTTCGCACGTATATCAACTATTTCCTGGGACGCACCCGGACGCTGCTCGGCTATCTGTATCGCACCGTGCAGGAATTTGAACGGGCCTACGCCGAGTATCAGGTGGCCTATCAACACTTGCAGAATATCCAGAATGAGGGCGAAACCTCCCGGCTCACGCTCTACCTGCCCGTCAGCGACGAGATGGCGCAGATCCGCATTAATCAGGTGTTTGTTCTGGCGCACCTGGGCGACTTTGATGAGGCCGAGCGACTGCTCATCGAGCTGAGGACGGCCATCCGCCATGGCCAGATTTCGCCGGTGCGCCAGGCGCTCATTTTTAACGTCAGTTCGATCCTCGAAATCGAGCGCAACCGCCCCGAAGCCGCCGAGGCCTTTGCCAAACGCGCCCGCACGCTGGCCGCCAGTACCGGCAATGAACGGGTGCTGGCCCAGGTGAATTACCAGCTAGGCATCGCCTCGCACGAATTGCTGAAACACCCGCCTTACCTGGTCGATCTATCGGCTGAGGAGTACTTCCGCGCCGCGGCTGAGTTCTTCCGCAGCGCCAATGAACGAACGAGCCTGTGTGACGTGCTCCTTGACTATGCACGCTACCTGCGTACCCTGGCCCACAATGAGGGCCGCAAAGCCAATCCCGATCGTGTGCGGATGAACGAGTTGTTCGATCGCGCCGAACACACGCTCGACCAGGCTGACGAGGCGGTGAGCGAATCACCGCTTACCGGGCGCATCACCCTGCCGGCCGTGGAGATCACCGTTGAACGCGCCTATATTCTGCGCCTGAAGCGCGAGCGCGAGAAAGCGCTGCGCGTCCTTGATGAAGCGGAAGACCTGATCCGGCGCCATCGCCTCCCCCG
This sequence comes from Chloroflexaceae bacterium, assembly GCA_026417815.1. Lineage (GTDB taxonomy): Bacteria > Chloroflexota > Chloroflexia > Chloroflexales > Chloroflexaceae > JACAEO01. The sequence continues at coordinate 966 of JAOACN010000319.1, forward strand.
CCGCGCTCTCCTCAAGAGCGCGATGATCGCCTTCGAGCGCGCCTGGCACTGGGCCCAGGAACACCAACCCCGGGCCTTCCTGCACCACCTCCTGATCGCCCTGGTCCATTGCCGCATCTACGCGCGCAAGGATCGTACCTATCTGCGGTTCTGGGAGATTATTCGGGGAGACCTGAACAGCTATCCGCGCGACTTCCTGCTCGCCGCGCAGAGCATCCTCGACCACGCCGACCGGGACCTCCCGGCCACGCCGCCGGCGCTGATGGTCGGGCCGCTCGAGCCGCCGGATACGCTCCGTCAGTATGAAGACCAGTGGCCGGAGTTCTGGAAAGAAGAATGTCAATTCTTGCAAAATGAGGTCGAGATCCAACTCTCCAGGTTGGGATAGTAACGGTGCGCTTCCAGCATGCAATTTGCAAGCGAGTTCAGTCTCCTCTTCGATCACGGCGACGACCTAGACTCGAGCGAAGCCGGCACTGACTGTGACTGTGCCTGTCCCGTCGCCCTGCCGCCGCCTGCCACTCCGCCCCCGCCCGCCGCACTGCTCTACCCGCACCCCGACCTGCGACGCCTGCCTCTCTCGGACCGGGCCTGGGTGGCCTTTGTGCCGTCATTCAGCCGGGTGGCAGTACTCGATCAGGCCACCTGGGACCTGCTCTGCGCGCCACCGCCAGCCCGACCGCCCAACGCCAGGGTGGGGGACATTCTGGCTACCGCCCATCACCTGGGTCTGCTGATCGCTCCTGGCGAGCCGCCCCGCGCCCCGCTTCCGCCTGACCGGCTGGTGGCATGGCTGCATGTGACCAATGCCTGTAATCTGCGTTGCACGTACTGTTACCTGCACAAGAGCGGCGAGAGCATGTCGCTGGCGACTGGCCGTGCGGCCATTGACGCGACGTTTCGTTCCGCTCTCGCCGCGGGCTACCGGCGGGTCGAGTTCAAATACGCCGGGGGCGAGGCGCCCCTGCACCTGGAGCGGGTCGCCGAACTCCATCGCTACGCCGCCTCGCAGGGCGCGGAACACGGCCTGGAGGTCCGCGGTCGTATCCTGAGCAACGGGACAACGCTCACCCCTCAACGCCTGGCGCTGATCGCCGAACTGGGGATCGGCCTGATGGTGTCCCTTGATGGCCTTGGCGCCGAGCACGATGCGCAGCGCCCCACCACGCGCGGCGGCGCCTCGGCCCTCGCCGCGCTGAACGGCCTGCGCCGCGCCCTGGCCTGTGATCTCCAGCCAACGGTCTCAATTACGGTCACGCCCCAAAGCGTTACCGGCCTGCCCGCGCTTCTCGGTGAATTGCTCGACATGGGCGTGTATTTCACCCTGAACTTCGCCCGGCCCGTCACCGCTGCCGCCCCGGCGATTACCGCGGCTGAGGAGCGCATCATCGAGGGACTTCGGGCGGCATACGCCGTTATTGCCGGGCGACCGCTGCGCTACAGTCTGCTCGGCGCGCTGCTCGACCGCGCTCACCTCGGGGCCGGTCATCGCCATGCCTGCGGCGTCGGGGAGCACTACCTGGTCTTTGACCACCGCGGTAACGTCGCCAAATGCCAGATGTTCATCAACGAACCGGTCACCACCGTAGCCGCAGCCGATCCCCTGGCGCTCATCCGGGCTGATCGTATCGGGGTCCAGAACCTGGCAGTTGAAGTGAAGGAAGGTTGCCGCGACTGCGAATGGCGCTACTGGTGCGCCGGCGGCTGCGCCGTGACGACCTATCGCGCGACCGGGCGCTATGATGTGCGTTCGCCCAACTGCCGCCTCTACCAGGCCCTTTATCCGGACGTGCTACGTCTGGAGGGGTTGCGCCTGCTGACGTTGCATGCGCCGGAGCCGCGCGCCTGATCGCCGCTGTCGGCATGCGTCGGCATGGCAGGCGTTATTGTCGGATGCACCAGCGAAATATCGCCTAATACGCGCTGCCATGGCAGCTCTCTGGAGGGAGAAGAACGGCGGTCTGTGTCTGGTTATGTCGGGTTGGGACTTCTATACTGCGGGTGTACGGCCAGTGGAACCAGGCGCACCGGAGGAGCCCGCTATGTATAGCCCCACCGACATGCTGTTTGTTATCGTAGGAACCGCGGTGATCACCGCGTTCATCGTCGCCGTCCTGATGCGGAATGTGACGTCCTACCGCCCGCCCGATGTGATCTACGTTCCGCCACAGTCGGAGGATGCCGGTTCGGGATGTCTGGCCATCCTCATTCTGCTCGGTATGCTGGTCTTCATCGTGTTCACGTTCGGCAGCTAACCGGCTTAAGCGCGGGGGAGGACGTTGGTGGACAGCGCCTCCCTCATCTGCCGGGCGGGCTTTGCCCTGCGCGCAACCCACAGGGTTGCGCTCTTCATCAGTCTTCAATATAGATCGGATTCGTAAACAACCATGACTTTCCCCCCACGTACCCCTCCAGCCGGTACACCGCGCCGGCGTCCACGCTCTGGCGGATGCGGCGCACCCCGCTGGTCAGCACCTCACCATCGGCGATCAGGCGAATGAAGGCGTTGCGGCCCACATCGGCCTCGATCAGCAGGGGGCCATCGGCGATCGCAGCCGTGTCGCCAATGGTGTAGACCTCGTTGCCCTGGCGCGCGGTGAAGACGATCGCCGGCGCGGCGCCATCGAGTCGGTTCACGAAGTAGCTTCGCCCCGCGCCCAGGGCCGCGTACACCTGCTGCGTCGCCGTCTCCGGGTCGTCGTGCAAGGGCCGCTCCAGCAGCAGGTAATTGGTGAGCGTGCCAAACAACCAGCGGTAGGGAAAGACCTCAATCTCGCCCCAGGGCGCGCGGCGCTTGAAGGCGTGCGCGTCCACGCCCCCGATGCCGAAGGTGCGCCGCCCGACCATGTTCAGCCGGTCCCACCAGGCCAGGGTGGCAGGCGTCGGCCCGCTGAGGCCCAGCGCGGGCACGAAGAAATGCGGGTAGCGATTGCGCCGGGTCAGGTTCTCGCCCCAGTCGCTCATCAGGTTCCACAGTTCCAGACCCACGGGCCGGCCCGCGCGGTCGGTCGGGCCATCAATCGTCCAGTCATCCCAGCGGTAACAATCCTTGAAATCGTTGCGCACCCGTTCGTCGGGATGGGCGATGATGCCAAACCCGCCATGGGCATACACCGCGTCAATGAACGCCTGCGGCGGCAACTCATGGCTGATCACCTGACGCACATTGAGCGCGAGAAAGTGATTGCGCGGCGGAGTGATTTCGTGCCCGACGATGACCAGCAGACCGTCATGCCAGCCGGCGTAGGGCAGCCCTTCCAGCGTGTCGTGGTCGGTAACGATGATCCAGCGCAGGCCGGCGTCACGGGCGGCGGCGATGACCTGGGGGAACGTGCCGGTCCCGTCGGAGTACGTCGTGTGGATGTGGATCGCGCCAGGGTAAATAAAGGTAGGAGGCATAGACATCGGAAGATGAAGGGGTTTTCCTGGAGGATTGCGCCCTCCCAACCCCTTGCGGGCAGGGGCATGGGGAAACCAGGCTTCCCCACCCTCCTCCAACCGGACCCGGGGCGCCGGGCGCCATCCCGGCGGGCAGGGGCGTGGGCAACCCGGGGTTGCCCACGTTCACCCCAGTCTACCACGCAACCCGGCGGAACGCTATCTGGTTGCAACGAATGGCTATAATGGCGCCGAAGAACGGTTCGAGGCTTTAGCAGCGGATCTATCCGCAACAGGTCATCGTATGCAAAACGTGGGTGCCTGGATTGTCCGCGTGAACACATCGGACGAGGATCGGCGACGCCGGGGCGCGACCCTCATTGTCCTCGCCATCTGCCTGATAGGTCTGGCGCTGGCATTCCTTCCAGTTAGCCTGGCCACCGCTCAACCCTCCATAACGTCAGTAATCTCCGTCGCTGTAGCTCTCCTGGTCGGGACCATTGCCCTCGCCCGCTCGGGACGTGTCAACCTGGGGGCCTCCCTGTTGCTCTTTGTGGTGCTGGCTGGCGCAACGGGTTCAATGGCCGCCAATCCTAATGCGCCCACGGGACCGTTCTTTCTGATCCTGCCGGTTCTCTGTGCGAGCATCTTGCTCCCGCCCATCCACATCTGGAGCATGCTGGTCCTCACCATGACGGGGAGCCTTCTGGGCTTCAGTTTTTTTCCCGCAGAGGTTCGCAACGATACGAACTGGCGCGTGATTCTGCTTACGGCGATGATTCTGCAGGTCATTGTGGCATTGATCAGCTTCCTGGGCGCGCAGATGGTGGCGCGCGCCCTGGTGACGGCCGCCGCCGCGCGCGCCGAGGCCGAGGCGGCCAACCGGGCCCTTACCGCCAGCAACGCCTCGCTGGAGGCCCGCGTCGCCGAACGCACCGCCGCCCTCCAGCAACTCGCCGATGAACAGGCCGCTGTGGCCGCGCAACTGCAGGCCAGCCTCGAAACTCAGCAAGAGCTGAACCGCGTTATCGCCGCCCTGTCGATGCCGGTCATTCCCATTAGCGACAGGGTCCTGGTGGCGCCGATTGTGGGCAACCTCGACACCGAACGCACTCAACTCCTGCTCACCACGGTTCTCGATGAGGTGGAAGCCGTGCGGGCCCGCACGGTGGTGCTCGACATTACCGGTGTGGCGGTAGTGGACACTCAGGTGGCCGCGGCTCTGCTGCGCGTCGCCGATGCCGTGCGCCTGATGGGCGCCGAAACCCTCCTGGTGGGCATCCGCCCCGAAGTGGCCCAGACCCTGGTGCACCTGGGGGTCAACCTCGGCGAGCTACGCACCGCCGCAACGCTCCAGGACGGCCTGCGGGCAATTGGCTTTAGCGATGGCGTCAGGATTGCCGAGAAGGATCGTTCGAATGGCCGCCGCCCCTCCGAGTCTCCCCTATCCAACCAAAACTCGTCACCCAAAATCCAAAATCCAAAATCTAAAATCTAAAATCTCCATTCTCACGCAGCGCCTCGGCCAGGGGTTGGCCCTGCCGGAGGCGGTACGTAGGCACACGCAGTTCGGCCAGTCGCTGCAGGATCGGTTCAGGGTCCTGCCAGCCGCCGTAGCTCTGCGGGTCCACGAAGAGCGCCACTGCCCGCACCCCGCGGTAGAGGTGCTGTTGCAGGGCGCTGACCCACCGCTCGTCCACCGAAGAGGTGATCACCACCAGCGTGCAGTTGCGGCCAAAGCGCTGGCTTTCCGCCACGAGCACCTCGGCCAGCGGATGGGCGCCGTGGGCGCGGAGCACGGCCAGGGCTTCGAGGATCTTGAAGAGTTGCCGGGCTTCACGCTCGGCGGGGATGAGTTCGCGATGTTGACCCCAGGCCACCAGTCCCACCAGGCGGTTCTGCGCCAGGAGCGCCCGGGCCAGCGAGGCCGCGGCCATCACCGCGTGTTCCTCGGTGCTCTCCAGGGCGAACACCGGCGCCGCGGCGGTCTGGCGCGTCCACCAGGGACCCGCGTCCCGGGCATCGCCGTCACGGTGCGGTTGGGGCAGGCGAATGTCCCGCACCACGGCCCGTTCCTGCAAATCCAGCACCAGATAGACATCGGCGCTCGGATCCAGTTCGAACTCTTTGACCATCAACTGGTCCAGGCGGGCCGTCGAACGCCAGTGGATGCGGTTCATGCTGTCGCCCGGCGCGTATTCGCGCACCGTGGCGACATTGGGTGTCAGGTGGAAGCTGCGGGCGCGGGTGGTTCGCCCGCCGGGCAACTCGGCGCCAGGCAGCCGGAAGTCCGGCAGATCCACCGTCTGAGGGTAGACCAGGATCTCGCCGGTTGCCGGGGCGGAGCGGCGCAGCCGCACGATGCCGAAGGGATCGCCGCTGATCAGCGTGGCCGGCCCCAGGCGAAAGCGCCCGCGCCGCGTGCAGAGGGTGCGCGCCGTCCAGCGACCGGTCTCTCCGCCGGCCAGGGTGGCGACAAACCCGGGGCCGCGCTCCGGCAACTCCGACTCGTCGTACAGCTCGACCCAGAGCTTGGGGAGGAACCAGCGGTTCCGCAAGATGATACGCTCGCGGGCATACTCGCCCACCGTGGCCCGCGGCGTCAGGATCTCCCGTTCGACAACCAGGCCGCGCAGGTTGAGCCAGGCCCACAGTGTCGCCAGGACCAGCAGGCCAACCAGCAGGTAGCTCAGATGGAAGAAGAGCCGGAGGCCGGTACCCTGGGCAGCCAGAAAGCTCAGCCCGGCCAGGATCAGCAGTGTCAGCGGTCGCAGCAGCAT
>JAOACN010000354.1 GCA_026417815.1 Chloroflexaceae bacterium
GTCCTGGATGATCAGGTCGGGCGGCGGCAGTGGCTGGCTGAGCGGCTGGCCCAGGCGCGGCTCGGCCGCCCCGTAGAAGCCCCGCCCATCGTGGCGATCGGCGCCGCCGAGCAGCGCGCCGCTCTGGCCCACCCAGGGCAGCGCGGCGAACTTGTCGACCGTGGCGATCAGGAAGGCCGGCAGGCGCCGGTAGATCGTCTCGTCCACCGCGACGATCGGCAGCGGGCGCGCGCCCGAGAAGTCGCATGCGAAGTCGCTACAGACGATGCGCAGTTCGCTCGGCCTGTCGGCATTCGGCAGCAGGCTGAACGAGGCCGGCGTGAAGCGCGTGTTGCACCAGGGGCAGTTCTCCAGCGGGATCGGCGAAGGGTTGCCCTTTGGGTTCGTCTGGTAGCGCCGCACCAGTGCCCGGGCCGTATCGTCGCGCTTGTCGCCCTTCTCGCCGAGGACGTTCGGCGTGGCGGCCTTGCCGACCCAGAGGCCGATCTCGAAGGGCCATGTCCCGTAGCGTTCCGGCGCCTGCTCACGCTCCAGCTCCAGCGCGCAGACCAGGCCGGCGGCCCGCGCGAGCTGGTCGAGGGTGAGCAGGCGCAGGGTGTAGCGCATGATCACACTCACGCCGGCGCCGGCCTTGCCGGCATCGCCGGAATGCCGCAGGCGGCGCAGCACGATCGCGAAGGCGGCCAGGCCCAGGTAGGCCTCGGTCTTGCCGCCGCCGGTCGGGAAGAAGAGCAGGTCCACGCTCGACCGATCCTGGTCGAGGGGATCGGCCAGGCCGGGCAGGTTGAGCAGGATGAAGGCCAGTTGGAAAGCGCGCCAGCGCGGCTGCTCGATCTTCAGACGTTTCTTCAGCGCGCGGGCGACCGCCCGGTTGGCGGTGCGGAAGGCATCGAGGGCCTCGGGCGATTGGGCAAGCAGGGTGATCCCCCGCGCGATCCGCTCGGCGGCGATCTCGGCGTTGTGCACCAGCGTCTCGGCAGTCTCGCGCCGGGCGCCGTCGAGCTGTGCCGCGCTCGTCTGCTGTGCGGCAAGCCAGTCCCGGTAGGCGCCCACCAGCGGGCGCAGCGCCGCCTCCGCCGCTGCGCCGTCGGGCAAGGCGCCCAGGGCATCCATGGAGAGCTCGACGCCGGGCACGGCGACGGTCACGGTCTTTTCGACGGCGGCGGCGGGGATCCAGGCCGTGCAGATGCGCCGGCAATGGCCGTCGGTCAGCTCCCAGTCGGCCGATACGCCGTGGCCGACGGCGTACTCGGGCACATCGGCATAGTGCAGGTCGGCGACCCGCTCATCCCACTCCGCCGCCCGTATGCCGCTCAGGTTGGGCCGCGGCACGAAGGGCTCGGCGCAGCGCACCTCGATCTCGGCCTGGAAGGCGTAGGCCAGGTCGGGAAGATCGGCGACGGGCGCACGGTTGTTGACCAGGTAGACCGAGACCGAGCGGGTGCCGGGCGGGAGCGGCAGCGCCTGGCCGCTCAGGTTGATCGGGCGCTCGATCACCTGGTACTGCAGGCCATTGGCGTTCGGCACGTCCTTCGGCGGCTGCGGCCCGCCGGTGAGCGCGACGGTGATCGGCTCCTCGCGCTGGGTGCGCTGCCAGACCCGGGTTGGCGGGTCGCCCGCGTCGGGGAGTGGGCTGAGCCGGTAGTCGCCCCAGCGCAGCGTGATCGTCAGCTCCTTCGTCGCCGCGGCGACGAGGAAGGTCAGGCCGATCGACGAGGGGAAGAAGCCTTTCTTCGCCGAGCGCCGGTCGTCGTTGGCCTCCTGGTCGATCCCGGCTTGCTCGGGGACCTCCTCCGGCTCGTCGTCCTCGTCGGGGTCGCTGGCCTGCTCGGCGGGCGTGCCGGAGGGGATGAGGAAGCCGGTCAGGTACCACGCGGCCGGCCGCAGTGTCTCGGGCAACTGCTCGGGCGCCAGGTGGTGTCCAGCCGATGGGCCGACCAGGTCGAGCTTCAGGGCCTCGACGAGCTGGGCGCGGATGGCGAGGGTTGGGGGAGGGTTGGTCATAGGCTTTTCAGGGTAGCCACGAAAGAACACGAGCCACGAAAGAACACAAAGAGCACAAGGTTTCGTTCTGCAATTGGCATTGGTGTCATCCCGTTCCTGTGCGGGATGGGGTCAGGATGTATTTCTTGATCTCGAACTTGAACGAGCCAAAGTTGATCAGCAGCCCGTGCTCGATGCGGGTCGATTTGAGGTAGCCGAGCAGTTGCGCGACGTGCTCGGGAGCCAGCGCCTTGACCGCTTTCAGCTCCACGATCAGCCGCTGTTCGACGAACATGTCGGCGATGTACTCGCCGATGACGGTGCCGTCTTCATCAAGAACGGTGATCGGGTACTGCTGCCGCACGTGCAGGCCCAGTTTGCCCAGACGATGCGCGAGGGCGTTTTCGTAGACCTTCTCGAAGTGGCCGTGCCCGTGGTAGACGTGGATGGCATAGGCCGTTTCGCGCACAATGTCGCAGAGCTCGTTGATGGTTCGCATGGCTGTGATGGATACCCTTGTAAGTAAGCCGCAAAAGAACACAGAGAACGCAAAGAACAACTGGTCCAGGTTTTTGTGTTCTTTGCGTTCTTTCGCGGCCATCATGCTTCGGTAAGGAGCCACGAAAGAACGCTAGCCACGAAAGAACACAGAGAACACAAAGAACAACAGGTCCGGGCTTTTGTGTTCTTTGTGTTCTTTCGCGGCCCTCATGCTTCGGTAAGGAGCCACGAAAGAACGCTAGCCACGAAAGAACACAGAGAACGCAAAGAACAACAGGTCCGGGCTTTTGTGTTCTTTGTGTTCTTTCGCGGCCATCATGCTCGGGTAAGGAGCCACGAAAGAACGCTAGCCACGAAAGAACACAGAGAACGCAAAACCATCGCTCCTTCCTATTGTGATCTTTGCGTTCTTTCGCGGCCCTCACTCGAACATATCCCGCATCCCCCCCGGCGCCCGGCGCCGCTTCCCGCCGCCCGCCGCCCCCCGCAGTTGCTCCTCGCGCGCCCGCTGCGCGTTCAGCTCCAGCAGGCGCGCCAGCACCTCATCGCGCACCGCATCGGGCCAGCGGTAGCGGTAGGGCTTCTTCCGCTTACTCCCCTCCTCCTCCTCCACCTCGTAGTCGAGCAGGAACTCGCAGGCGGTGGGGATATCGCCCCAGCCGTAGGCCTCGAGCACCGCCCGGTCCATCGCCGCGTGCAGCCGGCGCAGTTCCGCGATCGCCGGGTCGCGCTCGGCGGGGTCGTGGAAGCGGTTGTAGGTCGCCGTCAAGCCCTCGTTGTTGCGCAGCATCAGCGCGGCGCGGTATTCGTAGTACGCACTGCCCGCCGCCTCCAGCGCCGGGTTGGTCTCCCAGCCCTCGGGGAAGGGAAAGGTCTCGAAGCAGTCGGAGGGGGAGTAATTGAGATCGTCTTTCATTGTTGAAGAAAAGAAGCGCGTCCAGGTTTCATGGGGTTGTCCTTGGATGGTACAAAAGGCTGCATAAGTCTGATAAGGAAAGATGATTAGCTTATGACTGTAGACCATACCGCGTGGCAAGAATGTCAGTGCAAGTCTGCTAGATACCGCGGAAAGGGCCAGCACGCGCGCGAGCGGGGCGATGGCGTGCCATAATTCGACCCGTTTCTCCCCGTACTGCCACCAGTAGCGCCTATATCCTTCGCGGTTATTCTGCATCCGCTCCGGCCTGACCTTTGCCTCGACGATGGCCATCAGTTCGGGCCAGCGGCGGCGGCACTCGGCCTCGTCGCGCTCGCCGAAGTTGATCACGTAGCGGTGGTGGGCGTGGCAGGGGCTGCTGTTCAGCTC
>JAOACN010000365.1 GCA_026417815.1 Chloroflexaceae bacterium
CGGGCCGCGGCGGCGGCGCGACCACGCGCCGGCCGCCCCGCGGCGCCGCCTCCAGCGTCAGCCGCTGCCCATCGCGGGGCGTCAGCACTGTCGCCAGACCGCTCAGCCGCGCCGCCAGCGCCGCCCGCGCCTCGGCATCACCGTGGACCAACGCGACCGTTCCGGGTTGCAGCGCGCGTACCAGGCCCGCCAGTTCATCGCCGTCGGCGTGGGCGCTGAGGCTGTAACGGCCCACCCGGCAGGCCACCGCTACCTCGCGCCCGTTGAGGGTCAGCCGGCGGGTCTCGGGCGGGGCGTCGGCCAGGTCGAGCAGTCGGCGCCCGGGGGCCTCGTCGTCCAGGTAGCCGCTGAAGAAGATCGCCGCGCGCGCGTCGCCGGCCAGCCGCTCGGCGTACCAGACCGACGGTCCGCCGGTGAGCATGCCCGACGAAGCGATGATCGCCGCCGGTGGACCAGCCAGCAGGCGCTCGCGCTGCTGCGGCGTTTCGACCGGCTGCACCGTGCCACCGAAGAACGGCTTGCCGCCGTTGAGCAGATGGCGGCGCAGGGCCGGCGACAGGGCGTCAGGAAAGGCGGCATAGGCCGCGCAGACCGCGCGCACCAGCCCGTCCACGGCGATGGGGAAGGGCGGGATGTGCCCGTCGCGCTGGGCGGCGCGCAGGATGAGAATGACCTCCTGGGCCCGGCCCAGGGCGAAGGCGGGGATGAGACAGTGGCCCCCGCGGGCGATCACCTCGGCCACCGCTTCGGCCAGGCGGCGTTCCTCCTGGGCGCGGTTGGGGTGCAGGCGGGCGCCGTAGGTGCTCTCCAGCACCAGCAGATCGGGGCGGCGCGGCGCGGGAACGGCCGCGCCCGGAATGGTGCGCTGCGGAGTTACGCTGACATCTCCCGAGATCACCAGCCGGCCATCGCCGGCCTCGAAGCCCAGACTGACCGCCCCGGCGATGTGGCCGGCGCGCTGCGCGTGGACCACGATGCCGGGCAACTCGGGCAGGCTCTGGGCGCCCGGCGCAAGCGGGCGCAGCCGGTGCAGTGCGGCGGCCACCAGCGCCTCATCGTAGAGCGGCAGTTCCAGTTCCTCGGCGGCCCGCCGCGTCATCACCCGCACCGCGTCGCTGAGCATCACCTCCATCAGGCGCATCGTGGCCGGGGTGGCATAGATCGGCGTCGCGGGGAAACGATCGGCGACCAGGGGCAGCGCGCCGATGTGGTCGGCGTGGGCGTGGGTGATCAGGATAGCGTCGAGCGCGACGCCGTCGAGGGCCGCCAGGTCGGGCAACCGGTCGGCGCTGTCCATACGCACGCCCGCGTCCACCAGGAAGCGCCGGCCTCCCAGGGTCACCAGCTGGCAGGTGGCCCCCACGCCGCCCGCCCCGCCGAGGAAGTGGATGTCCATTGGTTCACACTGACGATAGAGCCTCTTGCGGCTGTGCAAGAGCGTGTTTCTAGGAGGGCGCAGGGCCCTCCCATCTACAGCTCACGTTCCTGGGAGGGCGAAGCCCGCTTTTTCCCCTCAGGGACGCAACCCCCGCGCGCGGAGATGGGCATCGAGCCAGGCGGCGTCATCGGGACTAAGATCGGGCGGCGGCGGCGGTTGCCGGTAGTCGATCTCAAGATCGTAGCGAGCACGGCGGTACGTCTCGTGGATGGCCGCACCAAGATCGAGGCGCACGTCGGGGTCGGCGGCGCGGAGGGGCACGGGAACGGGCTTGATTGGCTGCTGCAACGCGAGTGGCCAGATGTCAATGTACGGTCGGCGTTGCACCCGGCTGAGGAAAATGAAGTAGGGCGCGCCTGGCAACGACCCCGCTACCTGCGGACGCTGGCCGTTGCGTAGCAAGTCAATCTCGAGCAAGTGGGCCGTGCTCAAGAACAGTTCCTGGCGCTTCTTCTCATAGGCCTCGGCGCCGTCGGCGCCGGGCCGCTTGTTGGCCGGAGAGAGCAATTCAATCGCCGTCACCAGGGCCTGGTCGCGCACGGTGCGAATCTCGATCCTTCCGTACTCGACGGGAACCGTCATAACTGCCGGCAGGCTCAGCGGGGCCTCTTCGATAACCGTGGCCGGTTGCGGCAAGGTGGAGCGTTCGCGCTCGACAACGGCGACATCGGGTACGAATTTTCGCACCGGAGCAATTTCGATGCTTTCGAAGGCAAGATACGGCGTGATCACCGCTCGATAGGCCGGCGAAAGTTGAGCCTGGATCTGATCGCGAATGGTAGTGATCAGCGCATGATGGACGTCTGGCCACAGACGTGGCTCTTCGAGATACGGGTCCATCCCCGGAAATGGCGAGTCCATCCGCGGTTCCTCTCGGTGGGGGTCTGGCTGATGCCTCTTGCATGAGGCTGGATGCATGATAGCATACCCTGCGCAACCATTGCCGGTCGTGGGAAACCCGGTTTCCCCACGCCCCTGCCCTACAATCCGAAATCCACAATCCAAAATGCTATTACCCCGCCAGGGTCTCCAGCAGCACCGCAAGGGTATCGCGGGCGCAGCGTTCCCAGGTGAAACCGGCGGCGCGCGCCAACCCCCGGGCGCGGAGGTCGGCGCGGAGCGGCGCGTCGGTGGCCAGGCGCCTGATGGCGGCGGCGATGGCATCGGTGTCGCAAGGATCCACCAGCAGGGCGGCATCGCCGGCCACTTCGGGCAGGGCCGAGGTGCTGGAGGTCAGCACCGGGGCGCCGCAGGCCATGGCTTCGAGTACGGGCATACCGAAGCCCTCGTAGAGCGAGGGGAACACGAAGGCCAGCGCCTCGCCGAGCAACGCCGGCAGGTCGGCGTCGGGCACGTAACCGGGAAAGCGCACGCGGTGGGCGAGGCCCAGTTCGGCGGCGCGACGCACGATCGGTTCGCTGAGCCAGCCGCGCCGCCCGGCGATCACCAGGAGGGCGTCGTCGGGGGCGGCGCGGGCGAAGGCCTCGATCAGGCGCGCCAGGTTCTTGCGCGGCTGGATGGTGCCGACGTAGAGGAAGTAGGGCCCATCGAGGCCGTAGCGGGCGCGGGTGGCGGCGAGGTGTTCCGGGTCGTGCAGCGGGCGAAACGCACCGCTGAGGCCGTGGTGCACCACCGCGATGCGCTCGGGATCGGCCCCGTAGTGGCGCACCAGGTCGTTTCTGGTGGCCTGCGAGATGGCGATGACCCGCCGGGCGGCGCGCAGGCACCAGCGGGTGCTCAGGTCGAGTTCCAGGCGCCGGCGAGCCGTGTGGGCCTCGGGAAAGGCCAGGTAGCCCAGGTCGTGGATGGTGACGACGCTCCGGGGCGGGTGCAGCAGGGGAACAACGTGGGCCGGCACAAAGAGCAGGTCGGGCCGGTCGCGCATCAGGGCCGGGCCGAGGCGGGCGTGGGTCCAGAGCCGGGGCAGGGGGATACTGCGGAGCGAGAAGTTGGGGCCGAGGGGCGGCAGGGCGGGGGGCAGACCGTTGGTGTAGAGGGTGTAGG
>JAOACN010000391.1 GCA_026417815.1 Chloroflexaceae bacterium
GTCCACTCCGGCGCGGCGCAGAAGGACCCCCAGGCGGAATCGCATGAGGGTCAGGCGCTCTTCGTGGTTGACGATCACCCGCCGGTCCAGTTCGTGCACCGCGAGGGGGGCGGGGGTGAGGCTGCGCACGGTATTCAGGCCGCCGTGGTGGTCAATATGGGCGTGGGTAAGCACGATGCGGTCAACATCGGCCCAGTCCACCGCTTCGTCCCACTCGTCGCGGATGCGCGCCATTCCCTGGAGCAGGTCAGCATCGCTGGAACCCTGCCCGCTGCCAGTATCCACCAGGGCGACATAATCGCCGGCGATCACCAGATGCACGTAGGCGCGGAGCGCCGGAAAGACCTGCACGGGCAGGCGGTAGATGCGCGCCCCGCCCGCGGTTTCATAGCGGGTAATACCCTCCTGAGCCATAACGCCAGACCTCCTCGGAACCCGCGCGCCTCCCTGCGCGCGCAACTCCTGCATATTGTACGGCACGATGGGCCCAACCGGGGCAATGCCCGACGCATTGACAACGGGCGAGCGCCCGGCGGGGTTAACGGAACTATACGCCCGGTAAGGGTGACTTCCTACAAGGGCGGGCGCATCCCTGCTACAGTAGGCGCAGCAGGAGGATGGCCCATGACCCACATTGAGCACGAGTTGACCCGGCATCTCATCCATCTCAGCCGCACGATCGGCGCCCGTCCGGCGGGATCGGCGGCGAATGTGGCCGCGGCAGGCTACATCGCGCGCAGCCTTGAGAGCGCCGGCTTTACGGTCGAACTTCAGGCCTACCAGTGCCCGACGTGGGAAGATCTGGGGACAACGCTGGAGGTGGGGGGCGTCGCGGCGCCGGTCGGCGCGAATCCCTTCTCGCCGCCCTGCGACGTCCAGGCGCCCACGGTGGCTGCCGGCACGCTGGCCGAGTTACGGGCGCTGCCCATGGACGGGCGGGTGGCGGTGCTCTACGGCCAGGTTGCCGCGGCGCCACTGGCGCCCAGGGACTGGCCGTGGAAGGGCGAGCATGACGCGGCGATCGTTGCGGCCCTGGAGGCGGGCGCGCCCGAGGCGGTGCTGATGGTGCAGACGCATGCGGCGGCGCTGGCCCGCCTGATCGAGGACCCGGATCTGGCCCTGGCCTCGGCGACGGTGCCGGCGGAGGTCGGCTTACTGCTGATGCGGCAACCGGGTGTGCCGGTGCGGCTGCGGATCAACAGCCGGCGCGGCACGGGCAGCGCCTACAATGTCATCGGGCGCCGCGGGTCACACGATGAACCGCGCGTCATCCTCTGCGCCCACTTTGACACGAAGATTGACACCCCGGGCGCCTCCGACAATGCTGCCGGCGTGGCCGTGCTGCTGGCCCTGGCCGAGATGCTGGGCGCGCATCACCTCGGCATCGGTCTGGAGGTGGTGGCCTTCAATGGCGAGGAGTACCTGCCATCGGGCGCCGCAGAGTACATCCGCCAGTCCAGCGCCGACCTCGAGGCGATCGTGGCGGTGCTGAACTTCGATGGCGTCGGGCAGTGGCTGGCGCCCCACAGCATCACCCTGGGGGCAGGCTCGCCAGCCTTCAAAGAGTTGTTGGAACACCTGATCCGCCGCTACCCCGGCGTGGTCTGGGCGGCGCCGTGGCTGGAAAGCGACCACGGCTTCTTCGCGCTGCGCGGCGTGCCTGGCGTGGCCTTCACCACTGCCGCCCGTCAACCGCTGGATCACACCCGCGCCGATACGGTGGACTGGGTCAGCCCGCCCCGGCTGCGCGAGGCGGCCATGCTCGGCGCCGAGATCGTCGCCGCGTTGCAGGGAAAAAACCCCGCCTGGACCCGTGCCCCTCGCGGGATGGAAGGCTGTGCTCCCTGATCGCGCGCCGGGAGGGAGCGGGAGCTCTCAGGTGTAAGGGTTTTTTGGGGCGAGCAGGAGTTTTCGGCATTCCAATGCGCTTTCGGTCCTCACCCCCCCGCCCCCCCCGCCCCCCCTCGCAGGTGTAGGGTTTTTCGAGCGAGAACGGGTTTTTGGCATTCCAATGCGCTTACGGTCCTCACCCCCACCCCCCTCTCCCGCTCGCGGGAGAGGGGGGTGTTGGGCGTCCCAATGCCCCAGATGGCGCATGCGACGTGAGGATGCGCCGGAAAACCCTACACCTGAGAAGGGGGCGGGGGAGGACTTCGCCCTCCCCGCAAAACACCCTTCCCCACCACCAGGCTGGCAGGCCCCTACAGAAACGCGCTCATCCCCGTAATAGCCCGGCCAACGATCAGCGTATTCATCTCGTGGGTGCCCTCGTAGGAGTAGAGGGCCTCGGCATCGGCGAAGTAGCGGGCGACCTCGTGTTCGAGCAGGATGCCGTTGCCGCCGAGGATGTTGCGCCCGATGGCCACGGTCTCACGCATGCGTTCGCCGCAGAACGCCTTAGCGAGCGAGGCGCGCTCCTGGCTGATCTTGCCGTCACGGGCCTGGAGCTGGCTCAGTCGCATACAGAGGGTCTGCATGGCGGTCACGTTGCCCAGCATGCGCACCAGGCCATTTTGCACGAGCTGGAAGCCGGTGATCGGCCGCCCGAACTGGATGCGCTGGTTGGCGTACTCCAGGGTGCGTTCATAGGCCCCCATGGCCACGCCGGTCATCGCCCAGGCCACGTGGCCGCGGGCCATGCCCAACTGCCGGGCCACATCGCGGAAGCTCTTCACGCCGGGGAGCCGGTTGGCCTCTGGCACGCGCACCTGTTCGAGGCGAATGTCGGCGTTCTGCACCACGCGGAGGGCGATCTTGCCCTCCAGCTTCTCGACGTGATAGCCGGGCGCGCCGCGTTCGACCACGAAGGCCTTCACCTGGTGATCGCTCACATCGCGGGCGAAGACGATGTTCAGGTCGGCAAAGGGCGCGTTGCCGCACCACTTCTTGGCGCCATTCAGCACCCAGCCGTGCTCGTCGTGGCGCGCCGTGGTCATCAGGCCCGCCGCCGCGGCCGAGCCAACCTCGGGTTCGGTGAGCGACCAGGTGCCGATCCGTTCAAAGCGTTGCATCGGCCCCAGCCAGCGCCGCTTCTGCTCCTCGCTGCCAAACAGGTCGATTGACCCCATCGCCAGGCCCCAGTGCACGCCCAGGAAGGTGTAGATCGAGGCGTCAACGCGGGCCAGTTCCATCGCGATGATTCCGCCGACCACGGGGCCAATGCCGCTGATGCCGTGCAGGCGATCGCCGAGCACGTCCCTGGTCATCGCGGCGAAGGAGGGGAGCAATTCGTGG
Source organism: Chloroflexaceae bacterium (assembly GCA_026417815.1). Classification (GTDB taxonomy): domain Bacteria; phylum Chloroflexota; class Chloroflexia; order Chloroflexales; family Chloroflexaceae; genus JACAEO01. The sequence continues at coordinate 3,235 of JAOACN010000391.1, forward strand.
GGAAACTCGCCCCGCTCCCAGTACTCGCCGATAATCGGGCGCACCCGCTGCTCCATATAGGCGCGGATGCCCCGCTGCACGGCTCGTTCCTCCTCCGTCAGCATATCGCTGATGTCGTAGAAGTCGCTGTTGATCGGCGGCAGCGCCTGCGGCCGCCGCTTGCTGGTGATACTCTTCAGCAACAGGCCGATCTCTTGCGGACTGACGCCGCCAAGCGATCGCACCATGTCCTGGAACTTGAACAGTCGGGTGAGACCAGCCAGGGGTAGCGTAACGGGAGCCATGGAAGTCCTCCAGTCGTTGCATAGCCGCCAGCGACGCCGCTGTCGCCAGCCGACGGATCGCCGTTGTTCCGCCGGGCCTGCTCTTCTCCCACCCCTTCGGGTTTGGCTGTGCGTCTCGGGGATTACAAGACACTGCGCGCCGCGCGACAGAGGCTGTATTCCCGGTAGACTTGAGGAGAATCAGGCGAGGGATAACGCGATGCGTTAGGTATGTTATATCACATTGTTTCCCGCATTGTCAATGGAAAAGATTTTCATATTTTGGAAGGGCGCGTTGCAGGGGATGGGGAACCCGGGGTTCCCCACACCCCTGCCCCGGGAGGGGCGCTGGCGGGCGCTGCGCGCGGCTGGAGGGGAGTGGGGAACCCGGGGTTCCCCGTTTCCCTGCCCCGGGAGGGGCGCCGGCGGGCGCTGCGCGCGGCTGGAGGGGCCTG
>JAOACN010000256.1 GCA_026417815.1 Chloroflexaceae bacterium
CCCCGGCTGTAGGGGACAGGGTCGTATCGGCGGGGGGCGGGGGGGTAACGGCCGTCACCGCCGGGGACATGCCAGGCTCGGACGATGGCGTGGTGCTACCAAGGCGTTTGAGCAACGACATACAACTCCTCCGATGATCCCGGACGGGGCCGGGGCGTCACACATCCTGGCTCCAGGATACGCGCAACGCATTACGAAACGGTGTCCGGGTTATCCGAGTTTCACGAAATAGGCCTCGCAGGCGCGATCGATCAACTCCCGGCTCATCGAGGGAGGGATGTTGCGGTACTTGGCCTCATCAAGGATCTGATCGCAGATGTCCCGCGGATGGCAGGCGCGCAACTCGCGGCCGACCTTCATATAATGTTCCTGTAGCAAATGGCGCAGACCCTCATCGCTATAGGGGATCTTTTTGGCCTTGCACACGAGTTGAAAGATAGCCCGAAACTCGGCCGGGGAAGGATTACCCACCTCGATCTTATGACGGATGCGCCGGAGGAAGGCGTCATCCACCAGATCCTTGGGATTGAGATTGGTTGAGAAGACGATCAGCACATCGAAGGGGATCTGTAGCTTTTTGCCGGTTTGCAGGGCCAGAAAATCCACCTTTTTCTCGAGGGGCACGATCCAGCGATTGAGCAAATCCTGGGGCCGGCACTTCTGGCGCCCGAAGTCGTCGATCAGGAACAGGCCACCGTTGGCCTTCATCTGAAAGGGCGCCTCGTAGACCTTGCTCACCGGGTCAAAGATCAGTTCCAACTGTTCAAGGATCAACTCACCGCCGACCATCACGCGCGGGCGCTTGCAGACGAGCCAGCGGGCATCGGGGAAGTACGTGGGTCCGGCCTGGGGCAACGGCGAGCCGAAGGGCGCGGCGGGTTCCGCGTGGCCGACCTCATTTTGCTGGACGACCTGGTGGTTCAGCGGGTCGAACACCTTGATAATCTGGCCGTCGATCTCTACGCTGTAGGGAATGAGCACATACCCGCCGAGCATGTTGGCGATGCCTTCGGCGAAGGTGGTTTTCCCGTTGCCAGGGGGGCCATAGAGGAAGAGCGAGCGGGCCGAATTGGCGGCGGGGCCGAGCCTGTCCAGCATGCGCTCACTGACGACCAGGTGCTCAAAGGCTTTGCGGATGGTTGCCTGGTCAATGACCATGTCGCCGATTTGCTGGCGATTGACCATCTCAACATACTGCGCCAGCGGCACGGGGGCGGGACCGGCGTACTGGTTGCGGTCGAGCACCTCGTGCACCTTAACCCGCCCCTTCGTGGTGATGATGTACTGGAAGGAACGTTCGCTGAAGCCACCCTCGGCGCCGATGATGTCAACGTACTCTTCAAGTTTCAGAAACTCGAGCACCTTATCGATCACGCCGAGGAAGGGGAGCTTGATGGTTTCTTCGAGGCGCTGGCCGGTAATGGCGCCGGTGAAATAGATCACCTTCAGCACCAGGTCGGTCAGAAAACCCATGGACAGCCCGGTCTCGGCAATGGAGGAGGGCTGCGGAGGGATGGCGGGCATCTGCTCGGTTCGGGGAGGGACGGATGCAGTTGATGAGGCGGTGGAAACTTCGTGCAGCCGGAACGACATCGAACCTCCTTGCAGCAGTTCATGCATACGACGGCGCACCCTGTTCAGTATAGCCCGCCGTGTCGCGGGCTTCAATAGTACGCCGGGACTATTCAGAATTGTGCTGCACCACGAGTACGACAGCGACAGTGCGTTTCTGCGGGCATCGGGGGGCCGCAGGCCCCCCGACGTTTCCCTTTCTCGGAGGGGATTGCCCCTCCGATCCTCACCCTAACGAGGAGAAGTGTTGCTGTCATACCAGAGCATCACTCCTCCATATTCTCGTCTTCGTCGCCCATATCCTGGTCGATCTCTTCGAGGCCGAGTTCTTCCTCCTCCTCGCCGCCCACAAACTCCTCTTCAAGGGCTTCGGCTTCTTCGGCTGTCTCTTCCTCTTCGAGCAGGTCCTCATACTCTTCGTAGCGCAGGCTGGAGACATAGGCCGCGCCCTCGCCGAGTTTGCCGGGGAAGGAGATACGGTTGCGCTGGCTGGGATCCTGGTAGGTCTCACGGATGAGCAGGCGCACGGTGCGCGGATCGCTCTGCGCAATGGCGGCGAGGTAGCGATTACCGCCATTGATCAATTCGGCCAGGCGCTGGCCGAGTTTCGGCTCGAGGCGGCCAACGACGTTGCCATCGGCATCAACGACGTAGACGCTCTTCCCTTCGACGCGGAAGTCCATCTTCTCGCCGGTGACCAGGGCCTCAACCGCGGGGCTGCGCGGCACATCGATCAGGGTCGTAATCGCGGTGCGCCCGGTCTCGGTAATAAACATGCGCATATCCACCTGCTGGCGGGGCTGGCGGTTGGCCTGACCGGTCTCGATCCCCCGGGCGATGAGCGCATCGAGGCGGGCGAGGTTCTTACGGGCGATGCCATTGGTAGGATTGAGGCGCAGGGTATGCTGATAGGCATCGTGGGCCTCGGCGTAGCGGCCGAGTTCCATGAGGGCCTTGCCGAGGCGGTTGTAGGTATCGGGATCTTCGCCCAGGGTCAGGACCTGGCGATTGATCTCGACCGCCTCCTCCCAGCGGTTCATTGCGGCAAGTTCAATGGCCTTCTCCTGCAATTTGCGGCGAATGCGTTGCTTTTCGTCTTGCTTTGCCAAGGTCAATGCTCCTGGTAACATCACGGCAGGCCGGCTGCCTCGCCCTGGAGGGCCCAGGGGCTGCTGCGGGTCACACGCACGGGTACAAGGCGTCCGGTCAGATCCTCTGGATGGCTGAAGAACACCAGTTTATTGTTTGGGCTACGGCCGCGCCACTTCCCTTTACTCTCGCCTTCCACGAGCACTTCGACCGTCTGGCCGAGGAAGCGCGCATTGCGTTCGGTGGCGATGCGTTCCTGAAGGCGCTCCAGTTCACGGCGGCGGGCCTCTTTTTCCTCCTCGGGCACGGCCAGCGCAGGGTCCTGCTCCTGTTCGGCGGCGAGGGTGCCGGGGCGGGCCGAGAAGGCGGCGATATGGACCTTATCAAAGCGGATCTCGTCGCAGAGGGCGAGGGTCGCCTCAAAGTCGGCGCGGGTTTCGCCGGGATGGCCGACGATGATATCGGTAGTGAGCGACACGTGGGGCATCGCCGCGCGGATCTTGTCGATCAGGGCGCGGTAGCGGGCCACGGTATAACCACGGCGCATCAGCTTCAGCACCCGGTCGGAGCCGGCCTGCACCGGGAGGTTAATGTCGGGCATACAGCGGGGCAGCCGGGCGACGGTGGCAATCAGGCGGTCGGTCATCCAGGCCGGGTGCGAGGTGAGGAAGCGGAGCCGTTGGAGGCCAGGGATGGCGTGGACGGCTTCGAGCAGATCGGCCAGTTGGGGGCGGCCGGGGAGATCGTGGCCCCAGGAGTCAACGATCTGACCGAGGAGGGTGATCTCTCGGGCGCCGCGGGCGACGATGCGGGCGCATTCCTCAACAATCTCGTCGAGGGGACGGGAGCGTTCGCGGCCCCGCCGCAGGGGAATGACGCAGTACGCGCAGGTCATGTTGCAGCCGTACTGAATGGGCACGTGCACCGAGACGGGCGGATGGGCCCAGGAAGCCACGGGCAGGGCCGGTTCGTCGAGCGTATAGATCGGATTGGGCGCCAGGGCGACCACCGCATCCACCGCCGACGGCGAGACGAAGTGATCGACCATGGGCAGGCGCTGCTCGAAGATCGAGCGATTATCGGGGCCGACCATGCAGCCCCAGAGCACCACGCGGGTATCGGGCCACTCGCGTTTGACGCGCACCAGTTCGCCGAGCTTGCCCAGGATGCGCTCCTCGGCGCTCTCGCGAACGCTGCACGAATTGAGCACAATAAAACTGGCCTCCTCCGGGCGCCTGGCGGGACTGTAGCCAACGGCCTGCAGCGCGGCTTCCAGGCGCTCGGAGTCGGAGACGTTCATCTGGCAGCCCACCGTCCACACATAATAGCGCCGCGAGCGGGGCGTCGCGTCGCGGTCGGGGCGGGTGGAGAGGGCCGGGGCATCAACAAAGAGAATATCCTGCATTGCTTCTAACAGTTACCAGACAATCACCGGCAGACCATGCTGAATGCTGGTTTCGGCGGCGGTGCGCAGCAGTTCCAGGCAGCGAAAGGCTTCGGTATTGGGCTTGACGCCGGCCTTGACGAGCATCGGCGCCAGTTCCGCCAGTTCGGCCCGCAAGCGGTAGGATGAGCCGAAGAAGGCGCTGTCTTCCTCGCCATCTTCATTCTCGAAACTGAGCCAGACCGGGCGCTCAAAATCTACGGGGAGATAGTAACTGTTAATTCCTTGCAGATTGATCAAATGGCTGAAGCGTGTCTGGGCCATATCATCCCAGACATCGGTCACGGCGCGATCGAGATCCTCGTAGATCACCGGGCCGTCCTCAAGCACCTCGGCGACATCATCGCCGCGTTCAAGGTGCGCGGCGAGGCGCGACAACTGGTAGAGCGCGCCCATGTTCTCGAGGCCGCCCTCCCACACCTGGGTGCCAGGCTGGTTGAGCAGGTCAATGTCAATGCCCTCGTCGCGCAACTGGTCCTGCACCGCAGAGACCGACTCGTACTCTTCTTCATATGCGGCGCGATCCTCATCGGGGCGCACCGTTATTAACGAGCCGACGGCGAAGTCTAGCTCGGTCGGTTGCTCGTAGTCGCTCATCGCTCCTCCTTAAGCGCATTGACCTGGTTCGGAACTGCCGTCCACGCAGCGAAACCTGGTCCATGATGATTGTTTGCAGTATACCATAAGACGTGGATACACCCACGGTACCTGTGGCAGGGCTGGTGCAACGTCCTGGGGACAGGCCCCAGACCCCGGGTTTTGTGTTGGTTCCGGCGGCCATGCCGCCAGAACCAGCGCGCAATGGGGCATTCGTGGTCGCCTCCAACCCCACCGTCCGAGGCGAATGTCACTATCAACCTCATGGGAAGGCGCAGGGAGGGGGGGAGGGGGGGAGGGGGCGAAGCCGCGCACCCTCCATCGCGGCGGCCAGGACGTCCTGGTGCAGGCAGGGCGCGCGCCGGCTGCGAGCGGAACACGCGCCGCGAAACCGTGGCTGATCGCCAGCGCGGAGGCGCGGATTGCCGCGCCCCAGGGGCTATGGTAGAATATGTTTACGCGCTGTACATTTTTGCGCGATCCGGTTGTATGTTAGCGATCTTTCCCTCCACGATCGCGCAGTAACGAGGTGGTCACGATGGAGAAGTCTACCTGGACGACCAAGGTAGGCCTGGCACAGATGCTCAAAGGGGGCGTGATAATGGACGTGGTCACGCCGGAACAGGCGCGCATTGCCGAAGAAGCCGGCGCAGTCGCCGTGATGGCGCTGGAGCGGGTTCCGGCGGACATTCGCGCCCAGGGCGGCGTGGCGCGGATGAGCGATCCCGAGTTAATTGTGGCGATTAAAGAGGCGGTAACGATCCCCGTCATGGCCAAGGCGCGGATCGGTCACTTTGTCGAGGCCCAGGTGCTTGAGGCGCTGGGCATTGACTACATTGACGAGAGCGAGGTGCTGACCCCGGCGGACGAGGAGCACCATATCAACAAGCATCGCTTCAAGATCCCCTTCGTCTGCGGCTGTCGCGACCTGGGCGAGGGTCTGCGCCGGGTGGCCGAAGGAGCGGCGATGCTGCGCACCAAGGGCGAGGCGGGCACGGGCAACGTCGTGGAGGCGGTGCGCCACGCCCGGGCCGTGTATGGCGAGGTGCGCCGTCTGCAGAGCATGAGCGAAGACGAGTTGTTCGTCTACGCCAAAAATATCCAGGCGCCTTACGAACTGGTCAGACAGGTGGCCGAGACGGGGCGGTTGCCGGTGGTTAACTTCGCCGCCGGAGGGATCGCCACGCCTGCCGACGCTGCGCTGATGATGCAGCTCGGGGTTGATGGCGTCTTCGTCGGGTCGGGGATCTTCAAGAGCGGCGACCCGATGAAGCGGGCGCGGGCGATTGTTGAGGCGACCACGCACTACAATGACCCCGAAATCATCGCCGAGGTGAGCAAGGGGCTGGGCGAGGCGATGGTGGGGATCTCCCTGGAACAACTGCCGGTTGAGCAGCGTATGGCTCGGAGGGGCTGGTAACAGTGGGACGGGAGCGGCTCGGCGGCGTTGGTCCGCTAACATGCGCTCCGGTCCTCTGAATGTTCTATGACGGTTGGCGTACTGGCCCTGCAGGGCGATGTTCGCGAGCACCTGGAAGTGCTCAAGCGCATTGGCGTCGCGCCCATGGAGGTGCGTTTGCCGCAACACCTGGCCGCCATTGATCGTCTGATCATTCCCGGTGGGGAGAGCACGACGATCGGGCGGCTCTTGTATCGTTACCAGTTGTTGGAACCGCTTCGCGCCCGGGCGGGCCATGACCTGGCGGTCTGGGGCACGTGCGCGGGAGCCATCCTCCTGGCCCGGGAGGTGCTGGATGCCAAGCAGGGTGGGCAACCGACCATCGGGGTGATGGAGATGACCGTGCGGCGCAATGCCTACGGCAGCCAGTTGGAGAGCTTTGAAACCCCTCTGGCCGTGCCCGTGCTGGGAGCGCCCCCGCTGCCGGGGGTGTTCATCCGCGCCCCGCTGATCGAGGCGGTTGGCCGGGAGGTGGAGATCCTTGCCAGGTTGCCTGACGGTGCGATTGTCGCCGCGCGCCAGGGCCGCTTGCTGGCGACGACCTTTCATCCGGAACTGACCGACGACGATCGGATGCACCGCTATTTTCTGGAACTGTAGGAACGGCGTTAGCCGATGGACGTTTCGGGAGGGCGAAGCTCTCCCGGATTACTGGTTCGAGAACTTGCCGCAAGTGGCACGACGAGCCTATTCGAAGAACTCCTGTGGGCGGGTGGGGAAACCTGGTTTCCCCACGGCCCTGCCCGGGGTCCGGGAGGGCGTAGCCCTCCCGGAAACGAAAGCGGATAACCTGGTTATCCGAACAGGTACTGATACTACAACGAGACTTCTCATTGTAGGGGTGTCCTGCGGGGCCTGCGGGCTCCCGCTTCCCCGCTAAGACGAAGTCTTGTTGCAGTAACGCCACAATGGAACATCATCACGTATGATTCGCTCAGTCGCGCCCGGCGATCTCTGGTCGCTGCGACGGAAGCCGCGTAACCAGGTGCTGCTCTACACCGATGGTCTGCTGGCGCAGACCCACCGGCCCGCCTGGTTCGCGTTGCGTTGCCTGCTGCGGGGCAACGGACGCGACATGTCAACCCTGGTCTACCACGATCAGGGGAGCGCCGCAGTGGTGCAGGCCCAGGGGCGCAGTGGCCGTCCTGAGCAGGACATTGTGTACATCGCCTCGCTGGGGGGCCAGGCGATCCAGCATCCCAGCGATCGCGAGGTGTGGTTCCAGTTGCTGGCGCGCCTGGTGGAGAACGCGGGCTACCACCACGTGCAGCGACTGTACGCGGCGGTGTCGGAGGGGCACAACGAGCTGCGTGAGATCTTCCGGCAACTCGGCTTTCAGACCTACAGCCATAACACCATTCTTCACCTTTCCGGTCCCGACTGGGATCAGGGCACCACGCTGGCGCCGATGCGCATCCAGGGCCGCCGCGACCACTGGGCGGTGCACAAGCTGTACGGGGCGACAACGCCGCATCCGGTGCAGCAGGCCGAGGTGCGCAACGCGCGCTACTGGGCCTTGCCGCTTACGCGGCACTGGATGGGCCTCCGTCGCGTGGCGTGGGTGCTTGGCCCCGATGATGATCTGGTGGCTTACCTGCACTGTTCGAGCGGTGCGTCCGGCCATGTGTTCAATCTCTTGATCCGCCCCGACGCGCGCGATGGCGCGGTGGAGGTGCTGCGCTTCGGATTGGCGCAACTCAGCGACACGCGCCCGGCTTACCTGATGCTGCGCGAGTACCAGGGGGAGTTTCTGGCCCCCGCGCAGGATCTTGGCTTTCAACCAATTGGCGAACAGGCGTTGCTGGTGAAGAACACCGTCGTGCCAGCGCGCCGCTCGTTGCTCGTGCCCGCGCTCGAGCCCGGCCTGGAGCCCCGGGTGCCTGCGCCCCGCATCTCCGTGCCGAGAGAGGACCCACAATCATATGTCAGACCGACAGGAAGTCACCACTGATATCCAGTTGCTGCTCTCAGCACTCCCTCCCCACATTACTCAGGCAATTACCGATGCCGATGATGATGCTACCGATCTGCTGGAAGTTGTGATGGATCTCGGGCGCCTGCCCGAAGCGCGGTACCGGGGACGGGAACGGTTCCTGAGCGATCGGGAGGTGACCCAGGAGGATATTAACTACGTCATCGCCCGGATCGGCGAGTTCGGAGAAGACAACCGCGCCGGCATCCCGCGCACCCTGCACCGCATCTCGGCCATCCGCAACCGCCGGGGTCAGGTGATCGGGTTGACCTGCCGGGTGGGTCGCGCCGTCTTCGGCACGGTGACGATTATCCGCGACCTGGTGGAGACGGGGAAGAGCATCCTGCTGCTGGGCAAGCCGGGTACGGGCAAGACCACGCTGCTCCGCGAGACGGCCCGGGTGCTGGCCGAGGAGTTGCGGAAGCGGGTGGTGATTGTGGATACCTCGAATGAGATTGCCGGCGATGGCGACATCCCGCACCCTGGCATCGGGCGGGCGCGGCGGATGCAGGTGCCGCGTCCGGCGGAGCAGCACGCGGTCATGATCGAGGCGGTGGAGAACCACATGCCCGAGGTGATCGTTATTGACGAGATCGGCACCGAGCTTGAAGCCATGGCCGCGCGCACGATCGCCGAGCGTGGCGTGCAACTGGTCGGCACGGCCCACGGCAATACCCTCGACAACCTGATGATCAATCCCACCCTGTCCGACCTGGTTGGCGGCATCCAGGCGGTGACCCTGGGAGACGAAGAGGCGCGCCGCCGGGGCACCCAGAAGACGGTGCTGGAGCGTAAGGCGCCGCCCACCTTCGATGTGCTGGTGGAGATCCAGAGCTGGGACCGGGTGACGGTGTACCAGGACGTGGCCGCGGCGGTGGACGCGATCCTCCGCGGCGAGGATCCGCCAGCAGAGGAACGCTGGCGCGACGCGGACGGCGTGATCCACAGCCAGCCGGTGCATCGCGAGGTAAGCGAACTGCCAGCGGTGGGCCGGCGCAGCTACGGGCGCGAGGGCGGGCGTCCTGGCGCGCGGAGTGGGGCGCGGGGCGGCCCGGGGGAGGCGATGGGCGTCTCGGGGCCGCGGGTGCGCGAACGGAGCGTGGCGAGCGGCGGCAATGGCGGGGCCGCCGTACAGACCATGCAGCGCATCTTTCCCTTCGGGGTGAGCCGCAATCGCCTGGAGACCGCCATCGAGCGCCTGGGGGTGCCAGCGGTGATCGTCCGGGACATGAAAGACGCGACGCTGGTAATGACGCTGAAGAACTACTACCGCCAGAGCGCCCAGCGGCTGCGGCAGGCCGAAGAGCAGGGTGTGCCGGTGTATGTGCTGCGCAACAATACCATCTCGCAGATGGAGCGCCAGCTGGCCCACGTCTTTAATCTGCGCGAAGTGGACCCTGACGCGAGCTTCCACGCGCTGCGCCATGCCGAGGACAGCAGCGTGGTCGAGGAGGCCATGCTGGAAGTGGAGGAGGCGATCCATCAACTCATGAACGGCGAGCGCACGGTGGTCGAGTTGACGCCCCGGAGCAGCTACATTCGCAAGTTGCAGCATCAAATGGCCGACCGGTACAACCTCCGGTCGGAGAGCCGGGGTGAAGATGCCAACCGGCGGGTGAAGATCTTCCGCCCTTGAGGCAGGAACGGCTGCCGCAAGAGGCCGCGCCGCGAAACTATGCCTAACGTCAAAAACCTGTATAATATGACGTGTCCGACGCTACAGGCATTGATTTCGCTTCAGGAGTGGATCGTCAACAGCGATGGGCGTCTTCATTACCTTCGAAGGGCCAGAGGGCAGCGGGAAGAGCACGCAGGCGCGGTTGCTCTACGAGCGATTACAGGCCGAGGGCTATCCGGTAATCCTGACCCGTGAGCCAGGGGGGACGCGCATCGGCGAGATGATCCGTCGGATTCTCGTGGATCTGCGCCATACCGAGATGGCGCCCACGACGGAAACGCTGCTGTTCTCGGCGGCGCGGGCCCAACTGGTGAGCGAGTTGATCCGGCCCTACCTGAGCACAGGGGGGATCGTGCTCTGCGATCGCTACGCCGATTCTACCTTCGCCTACCAGGGCTACGGATTGGGCCGCGATCTCGATGAACTGCAGGCGATCACTGCCGTTGCCACCGGCGGTCTGATGCCCGATCTGACGTTTTATCTGGATATTGACGTGGAAGAGGGGTTGCGGCGCAAGCGCGCCCAGCGTGAACGCAACACCCCGGATGCTCCCGGCGCGAGGGCCGAGTGGAACCGGCTCGACGCCCGGGACCTGGCTTACCACCAGCGTGTGGTTGCGGGTTTCTTCGAATTGATGCAGCGGGAGCCGGCGCGCTGGCGGCGCCTCTCCGCCAACCAGCCAATTGCTACCCTGGCCGCGCAGATCTACGCCGAAGTTGAACCGCTGTTGGCGCCGGTGGCGCGGTTAGGTCCTACGGTATGAAACTGGTGCTCGCCATCGTGCAGCCGCAGGACGCGACCACGCTGGTGGACGCGCTCATGGAGCATGGCTACCGGGTGACGCGCCTGAGCAGCCAGGGTGGTTTCCTGCGCGAAGGCAACGTGACCCTGATGCTCAGCGTAGAGGATCAGCAGGTGAACCACGTCATCCAGGTGGTGCGCGAACACTGCTCGACCCGGGCCCGCTTCGTCTCGCCCATGCCGCCGATCGCCGAGTCGGGCGAGTTTTATCCTCCCGCGCCGCTGGAGGTGCAGGTGGGTGGCGCGACGGTGTTCGTGCTGAAGGCAGAGACGAAAAAATTGTAGACCGCCGCTGATCGCGTGGCGTAGACGGATACCACCATGGACGCCTTGCAGGACCTGTTGACGAACCTGGTGCCGATATTGCAGATTCTGGGCATCCTGATCGGGGCCTACCTGGTGCTGATCTGGGCCGCCTCGGTGCTCTGGGCCTACCGTGACATTCGCCGGCGCAGCGAGGATGTTTCGGTGCAGGTGCTGGCGGTGAGCCTGGTGCTTTTGTTGCCCTTCGCGGGCATCCCCCTGCACCTCATCCTGCGCCCGCCGCAGACCCTCGCCGAGCGTTACGAGCGGGAACTGGAGCAGGAGTACCTGCGGCGCGACATTGAGGAGAAGTATGTCTGCCCGGAGTGCCAGCGGCCCGTTGAGCCGGATTTTATCCTCTGCCCGCACTGCCAGACGGCCCTGCGCCGGCATTGTGACGCCTGCCATCGCGTGATTGACCTGACCTGGAGCATCTGCCCCTACTGTGGGGCCGACGGGACCCACGGTTCGCGCCAGGCCCCGACGATCCCGGCGACAAGTTATCCTGCCTTGCAACGCGCCGAAGAGGTGAGTCGTTCGTAGTACGGCGACCAAGCTTTGTTGTTGGGCCGAAGCACTGGCGCAGCCGGTGCTTCGGCCTTATGGAGGCTAACCATGCCGGCAATTACCGATGTTCCCGGCGTGATGGTCGGCCATGCCCACGATGCCGGGGCGTTGACGGGGGTGACCGTGGTGCTCACCCTGGCGGGAGCGGTAGGGGGCGTGGATGTGCGCGGGGGCGCTCCTGGCACACGCGAGACCGACCTGCTGGCTCCAGAGAACAGCGTGCAGGAGGTGCACGCGGTGGCCCTCTGCGGCGGAAGCGCCATGGGGTTGGCGGCAGCGAGCGGCGTGGTCCAGTGGCTGCGCGAGCGGGGGGTGGGCTTCGATGTAGGAATCACGCGGGTACCGATCGTGCCTGCAGCGGTGATCTTCGACCTGCGGATCGGTAGCCCCGAGCGTTTCCCTGACGCGGCGATGGGCTACGCGGCCTGTAACGCCGCCAGCACGCATACGGCCGAAGGCTGCGTTGGCGCGGGGATCGGCGCCACGGTGGGCAAGGCGCTGGGGCCGGAAGCGGCCATGAAATGCGGCGTGGGCACATGGAGCGAGACACTGGCCGATGGCACGGTGGTGGGCGCCCTGGCGGTGGTGAACGCCTTCGGCGATGTCTGGCGCGAGCACGGGGGGCTGATAGCGGGCGCGCGCGGCCCGGACGGGCGCATGCTTGACGCGGGGCAGATCCTGCGCGACGGGCAGTTTCAGGCGGCCCTGGGCGGCCGGCGCGAGGAACACGGCAACACGACCATTGCCGTGGTTGCCACCGATGCGCGGCTGACCAAGGCCGAGGCCACCAAACTGGCCCAGATGGCCCACGATGGGCTGGCGCGCACGATCCGCCCTGTGCATACGCCGTTCGATGGGGATACGGTCTTTGCCCTGGCGACCGGACGCCGGCCCGCGCCGCATATGGTGGTGCTTGGCAGCATCGCTGCCGATACGCTGGCCCGGGCGGTTGAGCGGGCCGCGCTGACCGCCACCGCGATGGGCGGGTTGCCGGCGGCGCGCGATCTGGGGAGCGGGGAGGCGTAGGGCGAAAGGTTTTTCGCCCTGATAGGCCCGGAGGTCGGGGCGAAGGCTTTTCGCCCCTCGACAACTCGCGGGCGATCGGGTACAATCGCCGCGCCTATGAAACCCGCGCACGCACTTCTCCTGCTCCTTGTGGCGTTCTTGCTGGCGGCCTGTGAGATCCAGGGCGGGGCGCTCCGTCCCACGCCCATGGGGTCTGAGCCACTTACCGTGACCGCTACCCCACCCGCGGAAGCGACCGTCGCGCCGACACTCACCAGCGCCCCGGCGCCTGAAACGGCAACCGTCACGCCACCGGTCGCCGAACGCGGGGTGCGCATCGGCTTGCTCGACGATCCGGGCGACCTGCTGCCCTACCACGATGATCCCGCTGATGAGCGCCTCACCGCGCCGATCACCGAACTGCTCTTTCCGGCGCCACTGCTGGTCCATAGCTACACGTACACCACCACCGGGGTTCTGGAACGGGTACCCAGCCTGGAGAACGGCGACGTGACGGTGGGAATGGTTGATGTCTACCTCGATAGTGCCGGGATGATCACCACTACGGCCACCGCCGTGATTACCCAGGTCCAGCAGATCAGCGTCACCTACCGTTGGAACCCGAAGCTGACCTGGTCAGACGGGACGCCGGTGACCGCCGATGACTCGCTCTTCGCCTATGAACTGGCCCGGCAGGTGTACCTGGGGCAGGAAGCGGCGGGCAAACTGGCCCTGCTCGACCGCTACGAGAAGGTGGATGCGCATACCACGCGGGCGGTGCTCAAGCCTGATTATACCGATCCGGCCTACCCCGCGGTGTACTGGACGCCACTGCCGCGCCACGTGTTGCTGGGTCGCAACCCGAACGAGTTGCGCGGCGGCGATTTCGCCCGCGCCCCGCTGAGCTACGGACCTTACGTGGTGGAACAGCGCGACCAGGGCAAGGTGCGTCTGGCGCGCAACCCGTACTACCAGGGCCGGGCAGGGGCATTCGACAACGTCACCTTCATTTTCCGCGATAATCTCGATCTGCTGCGAACCTCGGTGGCGGGGGGCAGCCTGGATGTGGCCCTGCTTGAGCAGCCGCTACCCGAAACGCTGGGGCTGATTCGCGCCGACGCCGAGCAGGGGGCGATCAAGGTGAGCGCCGTGGCCAGCCCGGTGTGGGAGCATCTCACCTTCAACCTCGACGTGCCGGCGCTGCAAGACATCCGGGTGCGGCGAGCAATCGCCCACGCCATCAA
>JAOACN010000449.1 GCA_026417815.1 Chloroflexaceae bacterium
AGCCCAGTTGCACCACCGAGACCGGGGCGTAGGGAATGCCGCGCAGCGCCGCCGCCGCCCGCGCGTCCAGTTCCTCCACCAGCCCGGCGGCGGCGTAGGCCGGGAGGGCCAGGATCACCGCCCGGGCCTCAAGCGTCTCGGGCAGCCAGTCGCGCTCAACGGTCACCTGCCAGAGGGCGCCGTCGCGGCGCACCGCGGAGGCCCGGGTGTTGCACCAGACCCGCCGCGGCCCCAGGGCCGCGGCGATGGCCCGCGGCCACTCGGCGATGCCGCCGGGGAAGCTGAAGGTCAGACTGCGCATCTTCGGACCTTTCGGCGCGCCGGGAGCTGGCTTCTCGCGTCCGCTGAGCATGCCCTTGATGATGCTGCCGGCGCGCTGCTCGGCTTCCCAGAGGGTGGGGAACGCCGCTTTGACCGAGATCTGCGCCGGGTTGCCGGCATAGACACCCGCGACGAAGGGATCGATCAGGCGCGCCGCCGGCTCGGGGCCGAGCCGCCGGGCGAAGAAGCTCGCCACGCTCTCATCGCCGCCGGTGGCGCGGGGGATGAACGGCTCGCGGAAGATCCGCAACTTCGCCGCGCTGGAGAGCAACGGCGTGCGCGCCAGGCCCACCGGCGACATGGGGATCTCCTCGGGTTTGCCGTTGAGCAGCACGTAGCGCCGCTTGCCTTTGCGATCGGCGGGCAGCAGTCGCGCCGCCAGCCCCAGATCGGCGAACTCGGCCCACAGGCGCGGGTCCTTCGTGGCGGCGGTGTTGGGGCCGCAGTCGAGCACGTACCCTTCCGGGGTGACGATGCTGCGCATCACCCCGCCAACCTCGGGGGCCGCCTCGATCACCAGCACCTCGAGGCCGCGCTTGAAGAGCGTGTAGGCCGCGCTCAGGCCGCTGATCCCCCCGCCGACAATGATGGCATCGTAGGTCTCCATGGCGTTGCCTTTCCTCACCGCAGGCCGGCTCGCCGCGCGGCGCGAGCCGCCCTAGATCGTCCGTGAGAAGAGCGGTCGCTCCGCCGTGCGCGCCAGATAGGCGTCCAGTTCCATACACAGGTTGCGCAGGAAGAAGCGCCCAAGATCGGTGACCACGATCCGCTCGCCGTCCACTTCCACCAGGCCCTCCTCGGCGTGGGCGGCTACCCGCTCGATGGCCTCAACCATGGCCACGTCGCCCGCATCAAGGGCGGTGCTGAGGGGCAGTTCCAGGTTGCACATCAGGTGGGTAATCGCTGCGCGCCGGCGCCAGTCGTCGGCGCTGAGCCAGTGGCCGCGCACGATCGGCAGGCGGTCCTCGTCCAGGGCCTTCTGGTAGCGACCCAGGTGCGCGTCGGTCTGGGCGAAGCAGCCGCCCAGATCGCCGATGGCGCTCATCCCCAGCCCCAGCAGGTGCGGCGCGGGGCGCACGGTGTAGCCCATGAAGTTGCGGTGCAGGCGTTTCTCGCGGGCGGCCCCCGCCAGTTCATCATCGGCGAGCGCAAAGTGATCCATGCCGATCCAGTCGTAGCCCGCCGAGGTGAAGCGCAGCACGGCCTGCTGGAAGAGGCCGAACTTGGCATAGGGCGAGGGCAGCCCGGCGGCGTCCACCCGCTTCTGGTTGGGGCGCGCCTGGGGCAGATGGGCGTAACTGAAGCAGGCCAGCCGGTCCGGGCCAAGGTCAATGATGGCGTCGAGGGTCCGGGCGAAACTCTCGGCGCTCTGGTAGGGCAGGCCATACACCAGGTCGATGTTCACGCTGGTGTAGCCCTCCGCGCGGCAGGCGGCGAAGAGCGCGGCGGTCCGCTCGAAGGGTTGCAGGCGACCAATCGCCGCCTGCACCCGCGGCTCAATGTCCTGCACGCCGAGGCTCACGCGGTTGAAGCCCAGTTCGCGGTAGAAGGCCGCCTGCTCAGGGCCGCCGAGGCGCGGGTCCATCTCCAGGGCGATCTCGCCCTCACGGTCAATGGCGAAGGCCGCGTCGAGCATGGCCATCAGCCGGCGGGCCTGGGCCTCGGTCAGAAAGTTGGGCGTGCCCCCGCCCCAGTGGAGTTGCACCACCCGGCGCCGCTCCCCCAGCAGCGGGGCCACCATGCTCAACTCCCGCTCAACCCGGTCGAGGTAGGCG
>JAOACN010000477.1 GCA_026417815.1 Chloroflexaceae bacterium
AATGCCATGGCGGCCATGAACCGCGGCTTCTATATCGCCGCGGGCCTGGCGATCGCCGGCTGCGTGGCCGCGACGGCGGTGTTTATGCGCGAGCCGAACGGCGCGATTGACTGGCGCCCCCTCTGGGCCACCGTCGCCGGCGTGGCCCTGGCCATCGTGCTCGATAAGCTGACCGAGTACTTCACCAGCCCCCACTACAATCCGGTGAAGGAGGTGTCGCGCTCCTCGCAGAGCGGCGCGGCCACCAATATCCTCTCCGGTCTGGCCCTGGGTATGGAGTCGAGCGTCTGGGCCATCCTGGTGATCTGTGGCTCCATCCTCACCTCGGTGGTGATCTTCAGCGGCTATTCGGCCGATCCGGTGGTGACGTTTACGGCGATGCTCTACGGCGTCTCACTCACCGGCATTGGCATGCTCCTGCTGACCGGCAATCCGATCTCGATGGATAGCTTCGGCCCGATCTCCGACAATGCCAATGGCATCGGCGAAATGGCCGGGCTGGACAAGAATGCCCGCAACGTGATGGACGACCTCGACGCGGTGGGCAACACGACCAAGGCGGTGACGAAGGGTATCGCCATCGGTTCGGCGGTGATCGCCGCCGTGGCGCTCTACGGCTCCTACCTCACCGATGTGAACAAGGTGCAGCAACAGTTGATCGAGGCGGGCAACCAGGGCGTGCAGTTGCTCACCGGTATCAACGTCTCGGCGCCGATTGTGTTCATTGGCCTGCTCATCGGCGGGGCCGTGCCCTTCCTGTTCTCCTCGCTGACCATTCGCGCCGTCTCCCGCGCCGCCTCGCAGATCGTCAACGAGGTGCGCCGGCAGTTCCGCATCCCCGGCCTGATGGAAGGCAAGGTGCAGCCCGACTACGCCCGCGCCGTGACCATCAGCACCACCGCGGCGCAGAAGGAGTTGATCAGCCTGGGCATTATCGCGGTGATGGTCCCCATCCTGGTGGGCTTCACCCTCGGGGTTGAGGCGCTTGGCGGCTTCCTGGCCGGCATCATCCTCTCGGGCCAGTTGATGGCGGTGTTCCAGGCCAACGCCGGCGGCGCCTGGGATAACGCCAAGAAGTACATCGAGGAGGGCAACTTCGGCGGCAAGCACAGCGAGCCGCACAAGGCCGCCGTGGTCGGCGACACCGTCGGCGACCCGCTCAAGGACACCGCCGGCCCGGCCCTGAACCCGATGATCAAGGTGATCAACCTGGTGGCGCTGATCATCGCGCCCATGGTGGTGACGATCGATCCCGGCAGCCCGGGGGTGATCATCGCCATGATCATCTGCGCGGCGGCGCTGTTCTGGGCGATCTGGCAGAGCAAGCGCGAGGCCCAGTCGCTGGTTGAGCCGACCAAGGCGCCCGCTGGCGCGGATTAGGCGCGAGAGGTGTGGCGAACGCCGGGTTCCCCACACCCCTGCCGGATAGAAGGATGGCGGAGGGCCAGGCCCTCCGCCATCCTTCCGTTTTCACATCAGGTTATCACCTGGTTGTCATAGCTTAACCGGGCCGGCGGCCTCCCTGGTGCACCATGGGGCCAGGACGGGGCGACGGGGCGCCCCGCGTACCGCGAGGAGGCGACCATGGCCAGACGCAAGCCCGAAGGCTACTTGAACGGACGGCCCCTGCGTCCCGAAAGCCTGATGATGAGCTATGGCTACAATCCCGAGCTTTCCGAGGGCGCGATCAAATGTCCAATCTTCCAGACCTCAACCTTCACCTTCAAAACTGCCGAAGAGGGCAAAGCCTTCTTTGAAATCGCCTACGGCCTGCGCCGCCGCGGTCCCGGCGAAGAACTGGGCCTGATCTACAGCCGCCTGAACAATCCCGACCTGGAGATCCTCGAAGATCGCCTGACGCTGTGGGACGAGGCGGAGTGCGCCGCGGTCTTCGCCAGCGGCATGGCAGCGATCAGCACCACCCTGTTGACCTTTTTGCAACCGGGTGACGCCTTGCTCCACAGCGAGCCGGTCTACGGCGGCACCGATTACCTGCTCAAACACGTGCTGCCGCGCTTCGGCATCCGCGTGGTCGGCTTCCGCGCCGGGGCGCCGCCCGAAGCCGCCGAGGCCGAACTGCGCCGCCTGGGCCTGGCCGAGCGCCTGGCCCTGATCTATATCGAGACCCCCGCGAACCCCACCAACGCCCTGGTGGACATCGCCGCCTACGCCGCCCTCGCCGCCCGCCTCAGCGGCGAACGGCCCGTGCTGACCGCGGTGGACAACACCTTCCTCGGGCCGCTCTGGCAGCAACCGCTCCGCCACGGCGCCGACCTGGTGCTGTATTCGGCCACGAAGTACATCGGCGGCCACAGCGACCTGATCGCCGGCGTGTGCCTGGGGCGACGCGAATTGCTCGACCAGGTCAGGTTCCTGCGCACCATCTTCGGCACCATGGCCGGCCCCCATACCGGCTGGCTGCTGATGCGCAGCCTCGAAACCCTCATACCGCGCATGACCGCCCAGATGAAGACCGCCCGCCACGTGGCCGAGTTCCTCAATGATCACCCCAGGGTGGACCGCGTCTACTACCTGGGCAACCTGACCGAAGACGACCCGCAGTACGAGGTGTACCATCGCCAGTGCAGCGCCCCGGGCGGCATGATCGCCTTCGATGTGGTCGGCGGCGAACGCGAAGCCTTTCGCCTGCTCAACGCCCTCAAGCTCATCAAGCTGGCGGTGAGCCTGGGCAGCAACGAGTCGCTGGCCGAACATCCCGCTACCATGACCCACGCCGACGTGGACCCGGAAGAGCGTCTGGAACTGGGTATCACCCCGGCAATGGTGCGACTGTCCATCGGCGTCGAGCACCCCGAGGACCTGATCGCCGACCTGGCCCAGGCCCTTGAGGCCGTCTAATCAGCGCAACGATCCGGCTGGCCCTCCAGGTGGGGGGACGGGGAAACTTCTCAGGTGTAGAGTTTTCCGGTGCATCCTCGCGTCGCATTCCCCATGTGGGGCATAGGGACGCCAAATTCCCCCCTCTCCCTGAGCGGGAGAGGGGGGCAGGGGGGAGAGGATCGTAAGCGCATTGGAATGCCGAAAACCCTTCTCGCTTGAAAAAACCCACCCATGAGAAGATGGGGAAACCCGGTTTCCCCATCCCCCTCCAAACGCTACCGCAGGCGTCAACCACGGCTCAATCAATGGTTCCCAGAAAACGCATCACCGCCTCCTGAAAGGCAACAGGGTTATCCCAATTGACCCAGTGGCCGGTCCTGGGAATCACCGCCAGCGCGGCCCCGGGGATGCCCGCGGCGAGGCGCACGGCCTGCGCCGCGGTGAAAAGGTAGCCGTCGCTGGCCACAATCAGCGTCGGGGCGGTGATACGTTCCAGGCGCTCGTGGCTATCGAAGGCCGTGGCTGCGTCCCAGATGTGCAGGAGCGTCTCGCGGTCACCGAGGTAGCGGCTCATCGTCTGGAGGGCGTAGGGCCGAATGGCAGGCGTGCGGAGCGCCGCACTCTTTGACATTATGTCAATCACCTGAGCCACGGGGTAGGCCCGCAGGAGCCAGTGCAGGTAGGTGGTGCGGAAGGGAAAGGGTTCGAGGAAATAGCCCCGCGGACGGCACCAGGTATCGGCAAGGATCAGGGCGCTGACGCGCTCGGGGGCAAGCAGGGCCAGTTCCTGGGCCACCATGCCGCCGAGCGAGTGGCCCAGCACCCGAACCGCGGGCAGGTCGAGGACATCGAGGGTGGCCAGCACCTCCCGGGCCAGGTTGGCGATGCTGGTCGGCCCGGCAAGGGGCGGGGCGGCGCCATGGCCCGGCAGGTCGCAGGCGATCACCTCATAGCGCGTGGCGAACACCGGGATCTGTTCGCGCCAGTACTCCCGGTCCACCATGGCGCCGTGGAGCAACAGCAACGGCGGACCAGCGCCCCTGCGTTCGTGGGGCAGGGCCTGGCTGGTCGTTGGCGTGGCGTGCATCGGAACCTCCTCCCTGGGCATTTTCCGCTATTCTACCGCACCTGCGCCGCCGCAATCCGGAGGGTTGCGCACGGTCTTTAGCGGTCCTCACCCTCCCCCGTCTCGCTCCGCTCGGCGCCCTCTCCACCGCAGGTGGAGAGGGAGGGTGAGGATTTGAACCCATGGGGCTTCGCCGCACGCTGAGAGGCGGAAAAGAGGTGTTCCTGGGAGGACTTCGCCATACCTGGGAGCGAGGGCGTCCCGCCCTCGTCAGGATTCGAGGGCAAGAGGCCCTTACTCCAAGGAGAAGTGAACACGGACTTCGCCTCCCATGTTGATCCCCGCCGCGAATCTCTGCGATAATAGGGCAGTCCTGCGCGTGTTGAATCGGCGTGAAGCACCAGAAGGAGCCCCGCCTATGGCAGCCCATCCGCTGGCCGGCCAGCCGGCCCCCCGTGAGTTGCTCGTCAACGTGCCGCGCCTCGTTTCGGCCTACTACACCCTCACCCCTGATCCCACCATTGCGGAGCAGCAGGTGGCCTTTGGCACCTCGGGCCACCGTGGTTCGTCGTTGCAGCATTCCTTCAACGAGGAGCATATCCTGGCGATCTGCCAGGCCCTTTGCGAGTGGCGGAGCGCCCAGCGCATCAACGGGCCGCTTTACCTGGGGATGGACACCCATGCCCTCTCCGAGCCGGCGCTGGCGACCGCGATCGAGGTCTTTGCCGCCAACGGCGTCGAACTCTGCGTGCAGACCGGTCTGGGCTACACCCCCACGCCGGCGGTTTCGCACGCCATTCTCACCTACAACCGCGGTCGCCGCGAGGGCCTGGCCGACGGGGTGGTGATCACCCCGTCGCACAACCCTCCCGACGATGGCGGCTTCAAGTACAACCCGCCCTCTGGTGGCCCTGCCGACACCGGCACCACCCGCTGGGTGCAGGATCGGGCCAACCAGTTGTTGCGCGACGGCCTGAAAGACGTGCGGCGCATGCCC
Source organism: Chloroflexaceae bacterium (assembly GCA_026417815.1). Classification (GTDB taxonomy): domain Bacteria; phylum Chloroflexota; class Chloroflexia; order Chloroflexales; family Chloroflexaceae; genus JACAEO01. The sequence continues at coordinate 4,905 of JAOACN010000477.1, forward strand.
TTCGCCCGGGCCATCGCCGCCGACACCACCCACATGCACGACTACGTCGGCCCCTACGTGGCCGACCTGGCCAACGTGATCGATATGGAGGCCATTCGCGCCGCCGGCCTGAAGCTGGGCGTGGACCCGATGGGCGGCGCCTCGCTGCCCTACTGGGCGCCGATCGCCGAACGCTACGGTCTCGACCTCACCGTGGTCAACCAGAGCATTGACCCCACCTTCGCTTTCATGCGCGTAGACAAGGACGGCAAGATCCGCATGGACTGCTCCTCGCCCGCGGCCATGGCCGGGTTGATCGAACTGAAGGACCGCTTCGACGTGGCCTTTGGCAACGACCCCGACGCCGACCGGCACGGGATCGTCACCCGCAGCGTCGGCCTGATGAACCCGAACCACTACCTGGCGGTGGCGATCTGGTACCTGTTCCAGCATCGCCCCGCCTGGCGCGCCGATGCCGCCGTCGGCAAGACCCTGGTCTCCAGTTCGATGATTGACCGCGTCGCTGCCCATCTGGGCCGCCCCCTTGCCGAGGTGCCGGTAGGCTTCAAGTGGTTCGTTGATGGCCTGGTGGACGGAACCTACGGCTTCGGCGGCGAGGAGAGCGCCGGGGCCTCCTTCCTGCGCCGCGACGGCACGGTGTGGACCCTGTCTCTTATACACAT
>JAOACN010000575.1 GCA_026417815.1 Chloroflexaceae bacterium
GTGTGGAGGTGTAGAGGTGTGGAGGTGTGGAACCATGGTCTCTGGAACCGTTCTCAACAACGCCTATGCCTGTGGATAAAACCCCGAATCCGCCGGACATCGCCGCCGCGCTGCGCAGCGTGCGCTGGCCCCTGGCGGCGATCATCGGGCTGATCTTTGCCCTCACGCGCCTGGGGGAGACGACGCTGGTCGGTCTGCGCCCCACGACGCCGCTGATCAACGCCCTCGACCCGCTCTTCTGGGGCGTGCTGGCCGCGCTCGCGGTGTGGGGCGTGTTGAGCTGGGCCGCCGCGCAGGAGCAGCGCTACCGCACCGCCGAGCGACATATGCTCGATGAGCTGCAACTGGCCCATCAGCGCCTCCAGTTGCTCTACGAACTCAACCAGCGCATCGCCAGCAGCGCCACCCTCGACGAGGTGCTGGATTACGCGGTCACCCTGCCGGGCGAACTGGTCGGGGCGCGGGCCGCAGCGGTGACACTTTACGATGAACAGGGAAGCGCCTTCATCGCCCGCTGCGTCGGTCTGACGGAAGAGCAGTTAGCTGTGGCGCGATCGGCCGTTGGTTTGCGGCTCGACCAGCCGCCTCCCGCAAAGCCCGAGGCGCTTACGCCCCGTGGACCGATGCCCGCCGATCTGCGCCGGTGCCTGGTTATGCCGCTCGTCGAAGGCGACAACGCGCCGGTTGGCTGGATCGAGTGCTACCTGAACGATAGCGGCGACCAGGCGAGCGACGCTCTGAACGCTCTCACGAGCGAGTTCACCTCACTGCTGATCACCATCGGCGGAGAGATCGCCGAGGCGGTGCAGGGCAGTCGCCGCCGCGCCCGGGAGATCGCCAGCCTGGTGGCCCTCGAACAGGCCATTACCGCCGAACGAACGCGCATCGCCCGCGATCTGCACGATGGCGTCGCCCAGAGCCTGGCCTTTCTGCGCATGCGGGTGGCGCTGTGGGAAGACTGGCTGGAGCAGGAACCGGAACGCCTGCGCGAGGAGTTCGACGCGCTCAAGACCAACCTGCGGCGCCAGATCGAAGAACTGCGCCGGGCCATTTTCGCCCTGCGCCCGATCGAACTCAGCCAGCTTGGCTTCGCCGGGGCGCTGCGCCGCTTCGTAAGCGAGTTTGCCGATCAGCAGGACTGGGATCTGGAACTGGAACTGAGCGATCTGCCGCCCGATCTGCCTTATGCCCTCGAACTGGCGGCCTTTCGCTTCGTGCAAGAGGCCCTCAACAACGCCGCCAAACACGCCAATGCCCGCCACGTGGTGGTGGCCCTTCGCGTGGTGGACGGCGGGCTGCAGATCATCGTGCGCGACGACGGAGCAGGCTTCGACCCCGGGGCGCAGGGCGAACTGCCCGGCGCCCGTCTGGGCCTCCGGCAGATGCGCGAACGGGCCGCCGCCCTCGACGGGCGATTGACCATTCTCTCACGGCCCGGCCAGGGCGCCGAGGTGCGGGTCTGGTTGCCGCTGTGCTACGCGCGCGAGGCCGTGGCCACCTCGCGCCGCGCATAGGCGAGGGCGGCGCCGAGGTCGGCCACGGTGATGATCTCGCCGAGGCTGGTATTGAGGCCAATCAGGGTCTGCGCGACGGCGGCGCGAATGCCGCTGACCACTGTGTGCGCGCCAAGCAGCCGGATGGCCACTGCGGTATCGATCAAGGCCCTGGCGACTTCCGTATCGATCACGGTAATTCCGGTCACGTCGAGGATAACCACCTGCGCCCGGTGCTCGGCGACCATCTCAAGGATGCGCCGGCGTAACGCTCCGGCCCGCCAGCTATCGAGATTGCCCACCAGCGGCGCCAGCAACACCTGATCGTCCACCACCAGCACCGGCAGTTCCAGGGTTTTCACCAGTTCGAGCAGGCGCTGCTGCTCGGCGGCGCGGTGCTCGATCTCCTGACGCGCCGACTCAGCGGCCTGCAGCGCCGTCTCGGCATCCGCGGCGCGCTGGTCGGCGATGCGCAGCGCGGTGAATTGCGCGATCCCCATCCGATCGGCGACGGCCCACACCGCGATGATCAGCGCAGCAACGTTGCTTGCGTGGAAGTAGCGTAGAAAAAACGGTGGAATGTTCGACGCGGTTTCTAACGGTCCCGTAATAACGATCAGGACCGCCAGGAAGGTGCAGAAGAGGGTAGCAGCGATGGTGAACAGGCGCTGGTTGCTCAGACTCGCGAGCAGGACCACCACCACCAGAAAGGGCGCCACGGTGAGACGGAGTTCCGGCAGCCAGACCGCGACGATGATCTCGTTTACCACGATGCACAGCGCGAACGGCAGCACCATTTGCCAGAGCGGGCGCTCGCGCAACCATACGGTCAGACCGGCGCCGACGACACAGCTAAAGGTGATACCGAGGACAATGATGGCGAAGAAGCCCGGACTGAACACGTAGAACGCCAGAGTCAGAACGAATGTAAGAAGAGCGATCCCGCCGGTCCAGAGCGCAACCGTCGTGACGATCCGCCGGTGAAGTTGTTCGAGATAGGTGCGCGACGACGTCATACCAACTCCCCGTAATTGGGAGGGTTCGGGAGAGCGAAGCCCTTCCAGGAAAACCTCGTTTCGTCCTGTCATTCGGTGGCGCAGCCGCGAAGATCCTGCCGTAACACCAGCGGGTAACCGGGTTGGTCTGGCGCCTGAAGTGACGGTCACCGGCACCCACGTTCACTATACGTCTATCCCTTACCGCAACCGTACCAGACGCCTCCACCTCGATAGCAAAGAGCCTATTACTACAGTTGGAAATGGCCGCACATGGCTTCAGAAGGCCATCAGTGGGTCGTCCGTAGGCGCGGCTTTGAGCCGCGCCTAAGCGTGTGGCGTGCGGCTGCACGAAGATTAAGATAAACCGGGCTTCGCCCGGTAGCCCGGCGGCTGAAGCCGCGGGCTACCGATGCGAGGCCCGCCTTCGCGGGCTATACCGGATTTAATTTTTAATGCAGCCGCACTTACCTCGGAAACCACTGCGCCTCTGCCTGAAGGGGAAACAGGGAAAGCAAATCCTCCCAGACCCTCCCTGTCGGAAAGGTTAAAAATTTGCAAAAATCGCCAGCCTTTGGCATACTACCGCGCGTTCCATGCCCGGAGGTTTTGCCGATACGTCACCCTAACCCACAGGAGAACGTATGCTCACCCCTGCTCCATGGCACAACGCATCCGTCCCCCGCTGGCTTGAAGCCATCCGCTCCGAGGTCATCCTTCACTGGCAGTTCAATCGGTACGACATCGCGGCTACGTTCATTCCGGGTCTGCTGTTTGTTCTGGCTGCCTGGCACAGCCATCAGCCTGACTGGAGCACGTTGCCGGGCTGTTTCTTCTGGGGTTCGCTGTACTTCTGGCTGTACTGCTCGGTTTTCTGCATCTCGAACCAATTGGCCGGCGAGGAAGAGGATCGCATCAACAAGTCGGACCGGCCGCTGCCCGCTGGATTGGTGAACCGGCGCGGCGCCTGGGCGCGCTGGTTCATCGTGATGAGCCTGTTTGCGCTGGCGGGCTGGCGCCTGGGGGTGCTGGAGTGGGCCCTGCTCTGGCAGGTGGTCCTGATCCTGCACAATCAGGGAGGCTGGTCGCGATACTATGCGACCAAGAACCTGGTGATGGTGCTCGGCGCGGTGGCGCAACTGGCCGCCGCCTGGCAGATGGTGCGTCCACTTACGCCGCAAGCGTGGGACTGGATTCTGGTGCTGTCGCTTCCCTTGCTGACGCACGTGTCGCTGCAAGATTTGCGCGATGTGGCTGGCGACCGGGCCGTGGGACGGCGCACGCTCCCGATCGTCTTCGGTGAAGGGCCGAGTCGCCTCTTTTTAGCGGGCGCGTTTGCCTTGCTCCCGCTGGCGACCCATTTCGTGTTGCTGGCGCCGCTGGGTCCGCGCCCCGATGTGGCGGCGCTAGATCTGCTGCTGGCAGCATTGTGCCTGGTCATCGTCGGGCGCATCCTCTGGCTGCGCTCCCCGGCTGCGGACCACAAGACGTATATGCTGTATAACTACTGGTATTGTTTTACCCTGGCGGCAGCGATTGTGGTGCTTTGAGGTCCTTAGCCGATACTGATGTGAACCTGGGGTCTGTACAGAAAGATCCTGGGAGGGCTGCGCCCCCCAGGACTGCTCCTGTTCTGTTGAGCAAGAAATCTTTCGCCCCAACCACGGCGCTACCGGCACTCCCCTAGCGACCGGGAGAGTTCCCCACCTTGCTGCTATCCGGCGGGGTTTCGGGCATGGGCAAAAGGGGCGCAATGGGGTCCACCAGGCGGTCCACGATCGCTCCCAGGCGCTGGAACTGGGGCCCGAGTTCGGTTTCGGCCAGGGGGATGTTGACCGGCACGTCGAGTTGCACCGGGATCGAGGTAATCAGTTTGACGTCCATGTTGAGATCCACGGGCAACTCCAGGCCCTCGGGGAGCACGATGTTCACGGTGGCATTGAGGTTGCCGCCGCCGCCAGGGAAGGTGATCGCCGCCGGGGCCGTCAGCGGGACCGGCTCGGTCAGCCGCACTACGTTACGCGGGGGCGTGATCGTCGAGGCGTTGATCGGCACATCGAGCTCGATCGCCTTCTCGATAATCGGCTTGACGCAGTCATCCCACGGGTAGAACCCCATTGGGGGGTAGAGCTTAAACCCCTTTGCGCCGTCCTCCTTCACCCCTGTCTCTTATACACATCTCCGAGCCCACGAGAC
>JAOACN010000581.1 GCA_026417815.1 Chloroflexaceae bacterium
ACCCCCTGCCACCCTCGCGCCAGAGGGACCTGGGCCTGGCCTGGATCAACTACACCTCGGCGCTGGTTGCCGAGGCGGTGGTCTTCAACTCCGACTTTCACCGGCGCGATTTTCTTGGCGCCCTGGGCGACCTGTTGAGCCGCTACCACGATCACCAGGAAATGGAGAACATCGAAGCCATCGCCGCGAAGAGCCACGTGCTGCCGCCGGGGATCGACCTGGCCGCCCTCGACGCCACGCCGAACGATCAGACGCCCTCCGCGGACGGGCCGCTGACCATCCTCTGGAACTCGCGCTGGGAGTACGACAAGCAGCCAGGGGCCTTCTTCGCCGGTCTGGAGGCGCTGGAGGCGCGTGGGGCCGACTTTCGCCTGATCGTGGCCGGTGAACACATTGACCCGCGCGCGCCCGCCTTCGCCGCTGCCCGCGAACGCTGGCGCCAGCGCATCGTGCACTGGGGCTACGCGCCCTCGCGCGGCGCCTACGCCGCCCTGCTGCGCCGCGCCGACGTGGTGGTCAGTACCGCCATCCAGGAGTATTTTGGCATCGCGGTCGTCGAGGCCCTCTACTGCGGCTGCGCCCCGGTGTTGCCCCGGCGCCTGAACTACCCCGACCTGCTCCCGGCGGCCCTGCACCCCGCCTGCCTCTACGATGACCACGACGGCATGGTGGACCTGCTCCTGGCCCATTGCCGGGCACGGCAACGGCCCGACCGCGACGCATGGCGGGCCATTGCCGCGCCCTTCGACTGGCGCCACCTGGCGCCTCGCTATGACCGGCTGTTCGCCTCCTTGAGATGAGCCCCGGCCCCACCCCTGACCGCCGGGAGGGTCGGGAATGGCGTAGCTCTCCCCCGAAACCTCTTTTTCCTGTCTGGCATGGCGCGGCGAAGCCCCAACAGAGCGTGATAACGAAATTGTCACCTTCGGGCGCAGGAACCCCTGGTCACGGAACGCGCCGACACGCCACGGTCACCTACGACACGCAACAATACTGTCATTGACAGAATCGCCGACGAATTGTAGTCTGTAGGCACCGGGCATACCAGCAGAAGCGCCGTTCAAGCAGTGCACCCGCGAGTCGCACTGCCAATCAGGATCCCGCGCTTCCAGCGCGCCACGGCTGTACGACCAGGGTTCGCAAAGAATGTAGGCTTGCGTGTCCCTAATTATTGCTCGCTTGCGTCTGTGTCTCGCTCACGTCAGGCCTGCACCCCGCGCCAGGAACACGTGTAGGCAATCTAGAGACATTTCTGCCCCGTAGCAGCAAGGGAGTGATCGTGATTTCGCGCACCTTCCGGGTTTTCGTCACCCTCAGTCTGGTGGTCATAGGGGTCGGTCTGTTACTGAACCGTGGCGCATCAACGCCCGCGGCGGCCCAGGGCGATCTTTCGCTGCCGGCGTTTCGGGCGCTGGTACAGGCGACCGATCGGGCAAGTTGGGCGGAGGCCGCGCCCCTTGCGCCTGGCGCACAGGTAGGCGCCCTGGTGCAACTGGAGATGCCGCCACTGGCCCTGGTGGGCCACACGTGGAGCCACGAGGAACGCCAGCAGTACCTGGCGCGCCTGCGCGCCGAACAGGACCAGGTCGCCGCGCGGGTGCAGGCGCTCGGCGGCAGCGTCCTGGCCCGCTTCGGCCACGCCGCCACGGGTCTGGCTATCACCATTGATACCGGCGCGGTCGCGGCGCTCCGCGACCTGCCGGGGGTCGAAGGGGTGATACAGGTCAAGGATTACCCTGTTGAACATGGCGTCAGCGACGGCGACCCGCTCACCCTGGCCGACCTGTCGGCGCTGATCCGCGCCAATAAGGTGCGCGCCCGGCACAACGACGGCACAGGCATTGATATTGCCCTGATTGACACGGGCGTTGACTACACCCACGTGAAGCTGGGCGGCAGCGGTAAACCGGCTGATTATCGCCGCGCGGCCTGCGGCAATGCCGCCCTCACCCCGGGCGAACCGGGATGCGATCCGTCTCTCGATCCTCCCGCCGATCTCTTTCCCAATGCCAAGGTGCGCGGCGGCTATGACTACGTCGGCGACATCTGGCCGAACCCCGATCCGCGCTGTGGCGCCGTGCTGATCTGCATCTTCTTTGACACCAACCCCATCGACCTGGTCGGTCACGGCACCCACGTCGCCGACATCGCCGCCGGGTTGCCTACGAGTCCTCACGGCGCCGACAGCGGCATTGCGCCCGGCGCGAACCTGTGGGCCTTCAAGGCCTGCAACGGCGACATAGGGCTGTGCAACGGCGTCGCTCTGCTCCGCGCCCTCGACGCGGCCCTTGACCTCGACGGCTCCGACCGCGGGCTCTGCACCCCCGGCGTGACGCCAGGGTGCCTGGCCTACGATCCTGCTGATGTTATCAACCTCTCGGTCAGCTTCAGCTACGGCCAGCCCGAAGACGCTCTCACCCTGTTCACCGACCTCGCCAGCTACTACGGGTCACTGGTGGTAGCGGCGGCAGGCAACGACGGCAACCGGCCCTATATCGTCGGAACACCCGCCGCAGCAGATGGCGCCCTGGCCGTCGCCGAGAGCCTCGCGCCCGACAGCGGCGGCGAGCGCATCGCGCCGAGCGCCAGCCGCGGGCCGCGCATTGCCGATAATCGCGCCAAACCCGATCTGGCGGCACCGGGGGCCATCCTGTCGGCCCGGGCCGGCAGCGGGTGCGATCTGGCGCCTTTTGGCGGGTCGTCTGGCTCGGCGCCGGTGGCCGCTGGAACCGCCGCGCTCATGATCCAGCAATTTGAGCGCCTCGGCATGCTCAGTCCCAACCCCGGGCTGGCCGATGCGCCCAACGTTCCACTCTCGCTGGCGCCCTATGTCAAAACCCTGCTGATGAACCACGGCCAGAGCCTGCTCGCCGCTGCGGACGCGGCGCCGGCCCCCATCACCCTGCAGGGTAGCGGGCGCCTCGACGCCCTGGCCGCCTTCCGCTCCCGTACCCTGGTCTGGGACACGACGGAGCTTGCCGAACGCCTGGCGGCAGACCCCAGCCTCCAGGGATGTACCTTCACCCCCTTGCTTGACCTGCTCAACTACCTCTTCTTCCGCACCTTGCCACCTTGCGGCGCCAGTTACCCCTTTGGCGATCCCCTTTTTCGCGCCTGGAACGCCCAGACCGGCAGCGTCTCCTTTGGCTATCAGCCAGTGACGACGCCGCAGACGCTGCAACGCCAGGTGGCGGTCATGAACTTCTCGATGTCACCCCGCAGCTACACCCTCAGCACGAGTCTGCGCGGCGGCGGGCGCGGCGTGAGCCTGAGCGTCACTCCGGAACATTTTGAACTGGGCCCACAGAGCACCACCGTCGTAACGGTAACCGCGACGATCGACCCCGAGCATCTGCGCGCCTGGACTCTCGAAGACGATGCCGACGCAACCTGCGCTGCGGAACCCCCTCCTCAGGAGTGTGTGGGTTCGGCGCCGCTGGAAGTTGACGGCCTGCTGGTGGTTGACGGCGGCAAGAACAACCGCGTCAGGATGCCGATCCATCTCCTGCCGCGCCGCGTGGCCCAGGTAACCGTGACCGGGCGAGAGAGGGATCGGCTCGAACTGGCCAATCTGGCGCCATTCGCCGCCGGGGCGGTCGAGAACTTCGCCCTGGTGGAGATCAGCCCCAATCAGTGCGACTTGCTCGACGCGACAACCAATTCCTGCACCACGCGCGACTACATCATCGGCTCACGCCCCGGCAGCGGTGAAAGCCCGGTGGACCTCTTCGGCGTAGGGCTACGCAGCTACAGCGTTCCGGGGCTGAACGCCACCCTGGAACTGCCGCCGGCGCCCCCGGGCGCCGTGCCCGACGAAGTGGTCGAATTCGTCCTCACTGTCTACGACCAGCCCTTCCGCGCCTCACCCGACGTGCCGGTGCGCTTTGAGGTGCACATTGACGCCGACCGCAACGGCGCCACCGATTACGTGGTGTACAATGCCGCCCCCGACGGGCGCACGGGGCGCAACGCGGTCTTTGTGCGCACCGTGGGCAGCGCGGCGCCGCCACGGAGCTACTTCTTCCTCGTAGCCGATTTTAACACCCAGAACTACATCCTGCCCGTGCCAGCCGCGGCGGTTGGCCTGCGAAGCGATCAACCCTTCAACTACTTCGTCCTGGCCTACGACGCCTACTTCTTAAGTCGGGGCGCGCCGCAACTCCGGGATTGCTCGCCCGCCCCCGCCCCGACATGCGGCGCCACGGCCCACACCATGCAAACCGGTCAACTGCTGTTCCGGCCCGCCGTTCAGGAGTTGACGATCCCCCCCGAGGGTAGCGCAACCCTGACCTTCAGCGCCGATCCCGCCGGCGCCACTGGCTCACCATCGCAACAGGGGCTCCTGCTAATCTTCCGTGATTCCCTCCCCGGGCAGGGATCGGCAGCGATAGATTTGCGAGAGCCGGGCGACAAGACGGTTATTTTTCTGCCCCTCGTTGTGCGGTAGCCACGCTCGGGGTCGCTCAGGAACACGGAGCAACCCGCTTCGCCTACGTGTTCACCCTTCTCCTGGGAGCGAGGGCATCTTGCCCTCGAATCCTGACGAGGGCGGGACACCCTCGCTCCCAGGTCTGCGGGTTTACCCCAACGGTGAACACGTACCGCTTCGCCTCCGCTCGTGTCCGGTCAGAGGGTGGAGGAGGGCGTGGCCCTTCCGGACCCTCCGACCGGAACCTCTGTTTACCTCAGAATCCTAACGCGGCTCGGGCGGCGCGGAACCAGACTGGCCGCGCCGGGTCCGCTGCACCAACCAGATCCCCAGCGCGACCAGGGTGATGCCAACGGCGATGATCGCCAGATTTTTTAGCATCTCAACCGCGCCAGACAGGCTCGGACCGTGGTTCTCCGGGCCGTGGCCCGCGGGACCCGACCGGGTGTCGAACGGGGCCTGGCCGCGGTGCGGGCGCGTGGCCATGTCTGGGGGAGGACTATGCTCCCGGCTGAAGTGGTCCCGCTCCGGTCGGGCGCTGGCAAGCGCCTGACCGGGGCCGGTCTCACGGAAGGCGAGCAGGCCGGCGACCACCAGCAGGGCGCTTGCGAGAATGGCAACGATGCGAAACACGGTTTTCATCGCAGGATCTCCTGGGCTTCAGAGGCGGCGGGAGCGGCGCCCGGCCGGGCGCGGCGAGCGTCGCTGCGGGTGAACACACGACGGGTGGTGTGGACGATCCAGTTCCAGTGCAGGCCCAGGTGCAGGCCGATCAAGATGACACAGGCGTCGGAACCCAGGCGGTGCAGTTGCTCCCACAGCCGGTCGTGGCCGAGTTGAAGGCCGAATAGCGGCAGGGCCACCTCGGAAATCATCAAGCCGGTGAACAGCGTTACGGTGAAGCATACAAACAGCAGGGCGTTGAGCAGGTAGTTGGTCCTGGCTCTCCAGGTGGCCGCGCCAAAGAAGCGGCGGGTGACCGCGATCAGCCAGTTCCAGT
>JAOACN010000609.1 GCA_026417815.1 Chloroflexaceae bacterium
AGATGTGTATAAGAGACAGGGCGCAGACCAGCTCAACCGCCCGCTCGTAGGGCACCTGGTACGGCGGCGCGAGCGGCGCGAAGATGTCGCACGGCGCCATCACATCCAGCCCCAGGGCGCGCCGGCGGATGTCCCAGTAGCGGTGCCAGAGAGGCAGATGACGGTTGCACGCCGCGATCACGTTGTCATACACCGCCCGGGGAAGGTTGTCGCGGTCCAGGCTGGCGCTCAACGTGTCGGCATAGCCCCGCGAGCGAGCCAGGAACACATCGGCCTTGACGCTCCCGGCATAGATCGCGCCGAAGGTATTCTTGAAGGCCAGAAAGCCGTCCTGGAAGTGTTCCCAGGCGCGCTGGCGCAGGGTCCGGTCGGGGCTCTGCAACAACTCCTCGATCGTGCCCGTCGCCACCTCGTGCCGCGCTCCGGCGCTGTCCTCCGCAGGGGCGAAGCGCAGGTCGCTCTCGGCCGGCATGAGGTAGGCGCTATAGGCGGCGCTGAGGGGCTCCCCGGCCCGCGCCAGGAGTTGCTCGATCTCCACCGGGCGCACGTGGGCCGCGCGTCGGCTCAGGTTCTCGAAGTAGTGCCGGTAAGGAACCAGCTCCGGCTTCGCGGCGATCAGCGCCTCCAGCCGTTCCGAGCCAAGGGCCAGCAACTCCGGCTCGGCGAACGCCGTGGCCGCACCAAGCCGCGCGGCGAGGCTGAGGGCGCGCTCGCGCAGTGCCGCGGCCGCCTGGTTGGTGGTATCCTCATCGAAGCGCATATGCGCGTAGGCGAAGAGCCGGCCCATCATGACCTGCAAGGCGTCAGCCAGCCGCAGCCAGGCGAGCAGCACCTCCGGAGCCTCCCCCAGGCGCCCCTGGTAACCGGCAACTGCGTCCAGTTCCGCCTCGAAGGCCCGCGCATCGGCCTCCCAGGCCGCCTGGTCGGGGTAGATGCTGGCAAGATCCCAGGTATGCTCGACCGCGGCCTTGGCGCGATCGGGAAGCGTCACGGTCATTGCAGGTCCTTTCTCAGGCAATCGTTGGGTTGGGAACGGATCACCCTGGCATTATACCCCCGCTGGGTAGCCGACGCCAGTATCCGAAGGGACGCGGGAAGGGCCGATGCAACGTTTGCCTCTGGCTCGGGGAGCTTCAGCCTCCCTCCGGTTCCGTCCGCGGCGAAGCAAGTACGGATCGCTAAGGGCAGCGCCTTCTGTACCTCCCTTGCGTATCCTCCAGCGGCGTGGAGCGGTATATGCAGAGAAGGAGCCCGTATGTACCCCGCGCACACCCGCTACTATCTTGGCTTCAACCTGGTGCCAGGACTGGGGCCGGCGCGTCTATCGCGCCTGATCGCCTACTGTGGCTCACTGGAGCGCGCCTGGCACGCCGATGCCTTCGACCTCGCCGCCGCTGGCGTGGATGCGCGCACCAGCGCGGCCCTCATCGCCACACGGGAACGGATTGACCTCGACCGCGAACTGGAACGCGCCGAACGGCTCGGCGTCACCTTGCTGAGCATCGAGGACGCGGACTATCCCCGGCTGCTGCGCGCGATCCCCGGCGCCCCGCCGCTGCTCTACGTTCGCGGCGCGTTTACCCCCGCCGACGAGTGGGCCATCGCCGTGGTGGGCACCCGTTCGCCCACCACCTATGGTCGCGAGGCCACCCGGCGCCTGGCCGGCGACCTGGCGCGCGCCGGTATCACCATCGTCAGCGGGCTGGCGCTGGGGGTTGACGCCATCGCCCACGCCGGGGGGCTGGGGGGGGGGGGGGGGGGGTTGGCGGTGCTCGGTTGCGGTGTGGACCGGCCCTACCCCGAGCGCCACCGCGACCTGGCCGAACGCCTCATTGCCCGGGGCGCCCTGGTAAGCGACTATCCCCTGGGCC
>JAOACN010000697.1 GCA_026417815.1 Chloroflexaceae bacterium
CGGTAGGGTCGCTCCGGGGCGCGGCCTCGACCGCCATAACGGCACTTTCCGGTACGGCAACGGTTTCAGTCGGGTCGGCAGCCAGATCCGGGTCCCTGATCACCCCGCCGAGCACGGTATTGATCTCCTGCCAGGGCGTGAGATGCAGCATCCGGGGGATGGCCAGCATCTCCTCGTCGGTCAACTCGATCTCCGAGGAACGCTCGGTGATCAGGTAGGCCGGCAATTCGTCCATGCCCTTCAATTCGACCTTCCAGTCAAGCTCGATCTCTGAGCCTTCCTGGATGGACGGGGCGATGACCACGACCCGCTTGCAGGTGCGGAAATCAACGTGGTTGATCTTCTGGACGGGCAGGAACTCGCTGCGGTGCTCGTTGAGGTAATTGGTGAGGGCGTGGAAGTAGGAGATGACCTGGTTGTAGGGATTCTTGCGGCCCGGATTGAGGCGCTTGCGTTCGCCGTTGCGCCCCTCGACGAACCAGGGGCCATTGACGCTGCCAATCACCCGCCCGTCACACTGCTTCAGTTCGATAATGAAGACAGCGTCGTGCTTGATGATCACCAGGTCAATCGCGCGCCCGCCCACGCTGAAGTTGGCCAGAATGAGGTACAGCCCCTCCAGACGATCCAGGCCCTGGGCCAGGGCCATAATCGCGCGGCGCTCGTTGGGATGTTCTGGTTTTTCGCCGATCCAGACCTGAACTGCCATGGACGTAACGGGTAATGCGTCTTATGCGATTTTGGATTGCTGTAGATAGCTTTCCGATGGGAGCCGCTGATGCATCTTGTGCCAGACGGATCACCCATCGAGGGCCAGGGTCTTCCTGAGTTCGACGATCTGATCGCGCAGGCTGGCGGCCTTCTCGAACTGAAGGTCGCGGGCGGCTTGCTTCATCTGTTTCTCCAGATCCTTGATCAGCTTGTTGACCTCGTCGCGCGGGATCTCGGCCAGCACGGGGCGCGGCTCATCACGGGGGCCGACGGCGTAGGCGGCGCGTTCTTCGGCCATGCGCTTGATGCGGTCGGTGAGATCGCGCACATTCTTGGAGATGCCCACCGGGGTGATGTTGTGGCGCAGGTTGTAGGCCATCTGAATGTCACGGCGGCGCCGCGTCTCGCGAATGGCGGCCTCCATCGAGGGGGTGATGGTGTCGGCGTACATAATCACCTGGCCGTCAATGTGGCGGGCGGCGCGGCCAATGGTCTGGATCAGCGAGGTCTCGGAACGCAGGTAGCCCTCTTTGTCGGCATCGAGGATGCAGACCAGACTGACCTCGGGCAGATCGAGGCCCTCGCGGAGCAGGTTGATGCCCACGACGACATCGTATACCCCCAGGCGCAGGTCGCGGAGGATCTCCACCCGTTCAAGGGTGTCAATGTCGGCGTGGAGGTACATGGTGCGAATGCCGACTTCGCGCAGGTAATCGGCCAGGTCCTCGGCCATACGCTTGGTGAGGGTGGTGACGAGCACGCGCTGTTTGCGCTCGACGCGCTGGCGCACCTCGGCGATCAGGTCGTCAACCTGACCCCTGGTGGGGCGCACGTGAACGACCGGGTCGAGCAGGCCGGTGGGGCGGATGATCTGTTCGACGATCTGTTCGCTATGCTCGCGCTCGTAGGGGCCGGGCGTGGCCGAGACATAGATGGCCTGGTAGAGGTGCTGCTCGAACTCCTCGAAGCGCAGCGGGCGATTGTCGAGGGCCGAGGGCAGGCGGAAGCCATAGTCCACCAGGGTCTGCTTGCGCTGGCGGTCGCCCAGATACATGCCGCGCAGTTGGGGCAGGGTGATGTGGCTCTCATCAACGAAGACCAGAAAATCGTCGGGAAAATAGTCGAGAAGCGTCCAGGGCGTCTGGCCGGGGGCGCGCCCGTCCATGTGGCGGGAGTAATTCTCGATGCCCGAGCAGTAGCCGACCTCGTTGAGCATTTCGAGGTCGTACATGGTGCGCTGCTTGAGCCGGGCGGCTTCGAGGACCTTGCCGGCGCTCTCCAGTTCGCGGAGGCGCTCGCCGAGTTCCTCCTGGATACTGCGCATCGCGATAGCGAGCTGTTCTCTGGTGGTGACGAAGTGTTTGGCCGGGTAGATGTCCACGGCGGTGCGGGGGAGGAGCACCTCGCCGGTGAGAGGGTCGAACTCGCTGATGCGTTCGACCTCATCGCCCCAGAACTCGATGCGCACGGCCGTCTCGCTGTTGGCGGGCAAAATGTCGAGGGTATCCCCGCGCACGCGGAAGGCGCCGCGGTGGAAGTCAACATCGTTCCGCTCGAATTGCAGATCGATCAACTGGCGCAGCAGCTTGTCGCGGTTGCGGACCTCGCCCTGGCGCACGGAGATGACCACCTGGCCGTAGTCGTGGGGCGAGCCAAGGCCGTAGATGGCCGAAACCGAGGCCACGATGAGCACATCGCGACGGGTGAAGAGGGCCTGGGTGGCGGCGTGGCGCAGGCGGTCAATCTCTTCGTTGATCTGGGCCTCTTTTTCGATGTAGAGATCCTTGGAGGGAACGTAGGCCTCGGGGGTGTACTCGTCATAGTAGGAGATGAACATCTCCACCGCGGCGTCGGGCAGGAAGTCGCGGAACTCGGCCCAGAGCTGGGAGACGAGGGTCTTGTTATGGGCGAGGACCAGGGTGGGGCGCTGGATCCGGGCAAAAATGTTAGCCATGACGAACGTCTTCCCGGTGCCGGTGGCGCCGAGCAGGGTCTGATGGCGATAGCCGTTGCGCAGGCCCTGGACGAGCTTTTCAATGGCCTGGGGCTGGTCGCCGGTGGGGGCGTAAGGCGCTTCGACACGAAAAGACATGGCGCGTTCAGGGGTAGACATGTTGCCCGGGATGCGGTTGCCGCGAAACCGGTTTCATTATAACGCACCGGTCGGGGGTTTGCATGGGCGGGCAGTAGGGCCGAAGCATTGGCTACGCCGATGCTTCGGCCCTACGAGGGCACGGACGATAATTCAACCGGCGAGGGATCGGGCGCGCGCGGCGCCGATATGGCGGCCGGCAGGTAGATATGCACCGTTGTGCCCTGATCGGGCGCGCTGAGGACCTCGATCGCGCCGCGGTGGCTGCGGACGATGCCGTGCAGGGCGGCCAGGCCCAGGCCGCGCCCGGTGAACTTGGTGCTGAAGAACGGTTCAAACATCCGCGAACGAGTGGCTTCGTCCATGCCGCAGCCGGTATCGCTGACGCTCAGGCGCACATACTGGCCCGGAGGAAGACCGGCGCCTCCGATCAACGGCTCGAGCCGGGCCTGATCGAGGTCCTCAACCGCCGTCTCCAGGGTAATCTGTCCTGGCTGGTCGTTAAGGGCTTCGTTGGCGTTGACGAGGAGGTTCAGGATCACCTGGCGGATCTGGGAGGCGTCGGCCTCGATAAGGGGGAGATTGGCGGCGAGGCGCTGATGCACGGTGGTGTGGCGGCTGAGTGTCGGGCGCAGCAGATCGGCCATCTCGTGCACCAGTTCGTTGAGTTGCACCGGCTGGGTCAGGAAACGGCCCTTGCCGGCATAAGCCAGCATCTGGGCGGTCAGGTCGGTGGCCCGCTGGACGCCCTGCACAATGGCTTCGACGCTCTCGCGAGGGGGCGAGCCGGGAGGCAGGTCGAGCAGGGCCAGTTCGGCGTGGCCGTTGATGGCCGCGAGGAGGTTGTTGAAGTCGTGGGCGAGGCCACTGGCCAGAATGCCAATGCTCTCGCGGCGCTGGGCCTCCTGAAGCTGGCGCTCAAAGGCCAGGCGCTCCTCTTCGTGGCGCTTGCGTTCGGTGATGTCCATCGCAATGCGCCCGGTGGCGATGATCGCCCCATCGGCCCCGCGGATGGGAAAACTGTGCATCAGCCACACATTGCCGCTCAGGTCAAGACTACCATATTCGCTGGTGACGTGTTCGCCGGTTCGCTGGATGTGCAGTCGTTCCTGGCGCGCCATCCGCACAACCTCAGGCGGGTAGAACGGATCGGCCGTCTGGCCCAGGATCTGCTCGGGCGTTGTCAGGCCAAGGAAGTTCAACAGTTTCCGGTTCACCAGAATAAATCGTCCTTCCAGATCCTGTACCGCAATAACCGCCGGCACGTGATCGAGAAAGGTTTGCAGAAAAGCCTGATGTTGTTGTAGTTCGAGCGAGACGCGGCGGCGCTCGCGGACCTCGGCTTGCAGTTCCGCAATCGTGACGCGGAGCTGGGCCGTGCGGGCCTCGACCTGATGTTCCAACTGCTGATTCAGGCGCTCGAGTTTCCGCTCGGCGCGGCGGCGGGCCTCGAGTTCGGCCAGGAGTCGCCGGTTGGTTTCCGCCAGACGGGTGAGCAGGGCCTCGTGTTCACGCTGCGTGCGCCACTGCGCGCTGATGTCGCGCAGGTACACGATGATGCGCGGCGCCGGCCCCTGCATATCGGGAACCGGTACCGCTTCGAGTTCAAAGGCCCGCAGGTCGCCCGTGCCAGCTCTGGTGGTAAAACTGGTGCGTTGAGGGGTCTGGTTCGCGCCAACCTGCCGCAGGTGGAGCAACACGACAGAGGCAATGTCTGGTTCAACCAGCGGGGCGAGGGGCTGGCCAATGGCTCGCTCAACTGGCGTACCGCTCAACTTCTCAAAGGAAGGGTTGGCGTAGATCACCCGAGGTCCAGGCGGATCGAGAGGAGCAGCCTCCACGACGACAATGGCCGCCTGGACGTACCAGGGCATTGTCTCGAAGAGGTGCAACCGCGCCCGGATCTGTTCGGGGGTCGCGGTGATGATGGTGTGGAGGCGTCGATTCTCGGCTTCAAGTTCTGCCAGGCGTTGACGCAGGGCCTCCAGTTCGTTCACAGGTGCCATGCCTGGTTCCATGCGACTCCGGTAATCTGGGTTCTTTCAGACGAGGAAACGAGGTTTCCCCACGCTCCGGCCTACGCTGGTGGTTCTGGCGGCGTAACCGCCCCACACCCCCACTGCCGGAGGCGGACCCTGGACAAGCCCGTGCCTGGATGCACCCCATGCGTGCAGATGATCATGACCTGATGGTATCATAGCAAAGACTTGTATCCGGCACGTGGGCCCGGGGTGCGAAGAAGTAGAGACGGCCCGCCGGGCCGTCTCTAGGCAACCGCGGGGGGGACGGGCGCCGGCCCGGCGGGCCGCGGCAACCGCGGGGGGGACGGGCGCCGGCCCGGCGGGCCGCGGCAACCGCGGGGGGACGGGCGCCGGCCCGGCGGGCCGCGG
>JAOACN010000708.1 GCA_026417815.1 Chloroflexaceae bacterium
GGCCCAGGCCGTATGTCCATCGAAGGCCCTGAGCAGCACCGGACGATCGGGTACGACCGCATCAAGCAGGCGCCGGTCGATGGTCGCGCCACCGGCGAAGAGGCGATAAGTCCAGCCGCGCCCGACGATCCAGGGCCGATCGGAGTGAGCGGCGGCGTAGGCCCGCAAGCGAAAGACGAGTTCGTCGAGGCTCGCGGCGCCTTCCAGGCGCGCCTGGGCCAGAGTGCGCGCGCCGAGCAGCAGGTGGAAGTGGCTGTCGCAGAACCCGGGGAGCACCAGGCCCCCGCCCGCGTCGATGGTCCGTGTCCCTGGCCCTGCCCACTCGGTCGCGTCGGCATCGTCACCGGTCCAGACGATGCGCTCACCCGCCACGGCCAGCGCCCCGGCCCACGGGCGCGCCGGGTCGAACGTGCAGATCTTTGCGTTACGAATGACCAGGGTTGCTTGCATAGCGGCACCTTGTTCCTTAGAGCACCAACCGGAATGCTTGATCCACTGAGGACACGAAGCGGTGTGGCTCGCTGCACTCGCGCCACCCTCATTACAGGTCAATCTTTTGGAGAAACGCTATAAGTTGACGGGCGTGGCCCTCCCACGCCTTCTCGGTGCGGCAGGCGCGTGAGGAAAGGGGGCCTGCGCATCACCCCGGCAGGAGCGCCAGCAGCACCGCCAGGCTCACCAGGCTGAGCGCCGACGACGCGACCACCACGGCGACGACGAGGCTCGGTCGCGCCTCGAACTCAATCGCGGTGATGGTGGTATGCACCGCGGCGGGCATGCCCGAGAGCATGACCCCTACCGCCAGACCCATGCCGTGCATCCCCAGCATCAGGCCCAGGCCATAGGCCACCAGCGGCGACACTACCAGCCGCAGCCCGCAGGCCAGACCCACCAGCCAGGGGTCCTCGCGCGCGATCCCGCCGCCGAGCTGCGTGCCAAGCACAATCAGCATCATCGGCAGGGGGGCTTCGCCAAGCAGCGTGACCCCCCGAAACAGGCCCAGGACGGCCCCGCCGGACGCCGTGGGGTCAAAGCCTGTCGCGCGCGCCAGCAGCGCCGCCGCGGTGGCGTAGACCTGCGGCATCCGCAGCACCCGCCGCGTCACCTCCAGCGGCACGCTGGCGCCGGAGCGGGCATTGCCCGCCGCGCCCACCGCCACCCCCGCCGTCTGCCCCATGATCGCCTGGACAATAAAGTAAAACAGCGCCAGGCTCAGGCCCTCCTGGCCAAAGGCGAAGCGCGCCGCCGGCAGGCCATAGTTGCCCGAGTTCATAAACGCGCTCACCAGCACCAGGGCGCTCAGGCTGCCGCCGCGCAATCCCAGCAGCCTGCCAGTCGCCCAACTGATCAGCCCCATCGCCAGCAGCACCCCCAGCGCCAGGGCCAGCATCCGCAGCGCGCCGGCCCCCGACAGATCGGTGGTGACGAGCGAACTGAAGATCAGCGCCGGGCTCAGGCCGTAGATGACCACCCGGTTCAGTGTGGCCTGATCGAGGGCCATGCGGCGGCGCAGAGCCATGCCCGTCACCGCCACCAGCGCGACCGGCAGCAGTACTTCCAGGAGCACACGTACCACAATTGCCTCCGGTATGACCAGGGGAGGTAGGGCGGGTTTCGCTGTTCCAAAGTTTCGCCACGCCCCTGCCTGATGGGAGGGTGTGGGAGGGCTTCGCCCTCCCACGAAGATATATTATCGTTCTGTTGGAGGGCGGCTGCGCCGCGCACGAGTGTAACAAAAAAGCGACTGACCCTCCAGGGACAGTCGCGGAAGAGGATGGACAGGCCGGCAGCTGTCTCTTATACACATCT
>JAOACN010000740.1 GCA_026417815.1 Chloroflexaceae bacterium
CGCTGGCGCTGTGCCAGGAGATGGGCGATCAGCTTGGCGTGGCCCAGGCCGCCGACACCCTGGGGATGACCGTGTACCAGCAGGGCGACTACGCCGCTGCCGCCGCGAGTTACCGCCAGGCCCTGGCGATCTACCGTGAGCAGGCCAATCCTTTCCAGGAAGGCAACACCCTGGCGCTGCTCGCCCGGGTTACCCTGGCCCGGGGCGATTCTGCCGCCGCGCGCGCCCTGGCCGAAGAGGCCCTGGCGATCGCCCGCCGGGTGCACGCCCCGCAGCACGAAGTGGAGGCGCTGACGGTGCTGGCCGAGGTCGCCCTCAGCGCCGGAACCGAACTGGCCCTCGGGAGCAGCCGCGCCGAGTTGCTCGACGAGGCCCGGCGCCTTGCCAGCGAGGCGGCGGACCTGGCCGCGCGCCTCGGCAGCCGGCTCGACTACGGCATCGCCCGGCGCTTGCAGGGCGAGATCGCCGCCGCGCGCGGAGAATCCTTTGCCGACCATTTTCTGGCCGCCCTGGAGACCTTCCAGGCGATTGACAGTCCCTTTGAACGAGCCTGTGTCGAAGCGCGCTACGGCGAGGCCCTCGCCGCCGCGGGCGATCCCGCCGCAGCCGAGTATCGAAAGCGCGCCGGAGAGACGTTTAGGAAGATCGGGGCCAATGGTGAACTGCGCCGCCTCGCGGCTCGATAATGAAAGGATCTGCCAGCGATGTCGCTCGAAGCCGTTCAACAGGTCATCGGTCGCGCCGTGACCGATGCCGACTTCCGCCAACAATTGATTGACAATGCCCGCCTCGCCTGCGCGGGCTACGATCTCAGCGAAGAAGAACTCGACGCCCTTGAGGCCCTCGATCAGACCAGCCTGCAAGCCTTTGCGGGCACCCTCGACCCGCGCCTCTCCAAGACCGGCGGGCGCGGGTTCATTTAGAGCCTGTCCGCATACCTCCTGTTGGGGGCGTGGGAAACCGGGTTTCCCCACGCCCCTGCCTGTGGGGAGGGTCCGGGAGGGTGAAGCCCTCCCGTGGCATTGCCGCCACGGGCGGAACCAGCGAAGCGCGGAGGGCCGCGCGCCCTCCGCGCTTCCCCCCAACGGCAACCGGATGGCCGCGCAGCGAAACCCTGTCTCAGGCAGCAATGCGCTCGGCAACGGCGTCGCCCACCACGGAGGTGCTCACCGGCGCCTGGCCGGGCCGGGCAATGTCACCGGTCACAATGCCCGCTTCGATCACCGCGCTGACCGCCGCCTCGACGGCCTGGGCCTCTGGTTCCAGGCCCAGGGAGTGGCGCAGCAGCAGGGCCACGCTGAGGATCGTCGCCAGGGGGTTGGCCTTGCCCTGGCCGGCGATGTCGGGGGCCGAACCGTGGATCGGTTCGTAGAGGCCCATCGCTCCTGCGCCGAGCGAGGCCGAGGGCAGCATGCCCATTGAGCCGGCCAGCATCGAGGCCTCGTCGGTGAGAATGTCGCCAAACATGTTCTCGGTGACGATCACATCAAAATCAGCCGGCCGGCGCAGGAGGTGCATGGCGCAGGCATCAACCAGCATCCACTCGTAGATCAGGTCAGGATACTCGGCCTGAATGATGGCAGTGGTCACACTGCGCCAGAGCCGGCTCGTTTCCAGCACATTCGCCTTGTCCACCAGGGTCAGCTTGCCGTTCCGGCTGCGGGCCAGTTCGGCGGCCACGCGCACCACCCGGGCGATCTCGGTTTCGGTATAGATGCACAGATCGCTGGCCCATTCACCGTTGGCGTCGCGGCCACGTTGCTTCTCTCCGAAGTAGATTCCCCCGGTCAACTCGCGCACCACCAGCAGGTCCACGCCCTCCAGCCGCTCCCGACGCAGCGGTGAGGCGTCAACGAGGAGCGGATGCACCGTCACCGGTCGCAGGTTGGCATAGAGGCCCAGTTCTTTCCGCAGGCCGAGCAGACCCTGCTCGGGGCGCACACGGGCCCGCGGGTCGTCCCATCTGGGGCCGCCGACCGCGCCGAGGAGCACGGCGTTGGCCGCCCGGCAGGCGTCCAACGTTTCGGGCGGCAAGGCAACGCCCGTCGCGTCAATCGCCGCGCCACCGATCAGCGCCTCCCGGAACGTGAAACCGTGCCCAAAGCGCGCGCCGACGGCGCGAAGGGCCTTCACGGCCTCCGCGGTCACCTCCGGTCCAATCCCGTCGCCTGGCAGTACCGCTATCGTATAGTTCACGTGCCTGTACCTCGGATGTCTATGCGCTGCGCAAATACTGTCCGGATACCCGGGGTGTCCTGGAAGGGCCACGCCCGTCCGGACCCTGTCGAAACGGGGGGCAGCGTGGAGGGCGCCTCCCCGCGCCAATGGTAACGAACCGGTTACTTCCTCAGCGTATGCTTCACCCGTAAGATGATACTCGTCCGCAGGTGAGCGCGCCGCGTGTGGCGGCGAGAGAGGAAAAGCGCATGGCTACGCGCAGGGTCGAGTCCTTTTTGCTCCGTATTGTCGTCTCGGAGGATCGCCCGTTGATCCCGGAGCGCTGGCGGGGCAAGATCCAGCATATTACGACTGGCGCCGAGCGGCAGATTGATGAACTGTCGCAGGTGGTAGCCTTCATCAATACCCACCTCTACGCCCCGGCTGAGCCGGATCCCTCGAATGCAGGCGTGGAGACGCCTTGCTTCCCCCCGTTCCCCAGGCAATCATAGAGCCTGTCCAGATTACTCCTTGGAGGGACCGGGAGGGCATCGCCCTCCCAGAAACGTTCTTCCCCTGGTCGGGCGGAGGAGGGTGGGGAAACCCCCTTTCCCTGCGCCCCTGCCGAAGGGTCTGGGAGGGCATCGCCCTCCCAGAAACGTTCTTCCCCTGGTCGGGCGGAGGAGGGTGGGGAAAGGGGATTGCCCCACGCGCCAGCCGGACGGTCTGGAAGAGCAGGCTACGACGCCGGATGGCTCCCGCGGATCTTCTGGTAGATTGCCACCGTTTCGGGCAGCGGCTCGACGCCGAGTTCCTGGTGCAGCGCGGCCACGCAGCGGTTGTAGAGCCGCAGGGCCGTGCTGCGTTCACCCAGGATGCCGTAGGCGCGCATCAGCAACTGGTATGCCTCCTCCTGAGCCTGGTCGTACTCCAAGACGCGCCAGGCCAGACCAATGGCCTCGTGGGGGTTGCCATCTTCGAGCAGCAGGTTGCCCAGACGCAGCGAGGCCTCGGTGAAGAGCAACTCCAGGCGCTCCCGTTCCACCACCGACCAGTCTTCGTAGAGACAGTCTGGCAGGAAGGGGCCGCCATAGAGGCTGATCGCCTGGCGGAAGCGGGTGATGGCCTCGGCGCGTTGCCCGCGTTGCAGTGCGGCCCGTCCCTGCTCTACCGCGTCCGAGAACTCCGCGGCGTCGTAGCCGTGATCGCTGTCCACATTGAAGCCGTAGGTGTCGCCCTGTTGCAGAATATAGTACATCGGCGCGCCTTCGGGCCGGTTGGGTTCGATCGCCTTGGTCAGCCGGCTGAGGGTGACGCGGAGGTTATTGGCCGCGGCTTCGGTGTCGAGGCCGGGCCAGAGCATATCCATGATGCGGTCGCGGGGCAACATGCGCCCGCGTTCGACGAGCAGCAATTGCAGCAACTGGCGCGCCTTAATACTGCGCCAGTCGCGGTCACGGATCTCCACATCGCCGCGCCAGACGCCGAAGGCGCCCAGGGTGCGCACGTTGAGGCGATAGCCGGGGCGATACACCAGGCGTTCCATGGCGCTCTCGGCGGCGCTCCGCACGTCGGGATGGCGGTCCTTGAGCATGGTTCGCAGGGTGGAGTAGGCCTGCGCGGCGCCCAGGTCACCGAGGAGCACGGCGATGCGCGCGCGGATTGCGGGAGTGGTGGGATTGGCAAGCATCTGGAGGAGCAACGCCGGAGCAGATCGGGGGATCTGGCGGCGCAACACTTCGCCGACCGCCACGGGCGCCAGGCCGTGTTCGATGGCGCTGGCGACGGCGTGTTCAACGACGGCCTGGGGCAAGCCGGGCAAGAAGCCGAAGCGGTGTCGCTCGCACAGGTTCCAGCCGACCTGCAGAGCCTCCAGCGAGGCGTCGGGTTTGCCAAGGCGTTGCTCGAGGGCCGCCCGGTAAATCTGCACCGAGGCCAGGAAGAGACCATCGCCACGGGCCAGCATCTCGCTGGCAAGCTCGGCGGCCAGATTGGCGGCCCGCTCGGTTTCCCCGCCCTCGCCGAGCACCACCAGCAGGTAAAGTTGGAGCCAGAGATCGTGGGTGCTCTGGGCAGGAGGGGCCAGGTCGCCCGGCGCCTGGCCCCGCTGGGTCGCCGTGGCCGCAGCGGGATCGCCGCCCACGGCGCGGGAGTGTCGCACCAGGTCGAGGGCCGCGGCCGTTGCAATGGCGTCCTGCCCGCTGCGGCGCGCCAGGTAGGCCTCAATCACCTGGGTGCGGGTGAGCAGCGCGGCCGAGCCGCTCGCATTGGCGATGCTCCGCGCCCGTGAGAGGTAGGTGATGGCCTCCTCCGTTTCGCCCTGCTCGGCCAGCAGGAGGGCCAGGAAGGCCGCGCTTACGCCGATGACGCTCTGCTGCTCATAGACGCTGAGGCGCCGGTAGGCGTCGAGGGCCACGAACACCGCCTCGTTGACCTGGCCCTGCTGGTACAGGGCCAGGGCCTTGAGCAACAGCAGGTTCTGATGCAGGCGGTCGTCGCGTTCCACCTGGGGCATCTCCAGCGCCTGTCCGATGGCGGTCAGCGCCGCTTCCGGATAGCCCTGTTGCGTGTGGATCGAACTGACGATCATGGCCAGCAACCACTGCCAGAAGACGCTGCGCGGATGGCGCGTGGCGTGGGCGGCGACGCGCAGGGCGGCGGCGTAACGCCCCCGGCTGTAGAGCAGCGCGGCGGTCGAGGCCAGGGCGGCGCCCCTGGCCCACGTGTCGCGCACGCGATTGGCGGCATGCACGGCGCGCACGCAGACGTTGGCGAAATCGGCGGGGCGTCCCTCCCAGAAGATCAGCGCAGCCACGTCGCTGAGGGCCCGCAACTCGCGCTGGTAATTGCCTTCGCGGCTGTACAACTCCGCGGCGCGGCTGATCGTTTGCAGCGCCTGATCGGGCTGCGAGGCGGCTATGCTCCAGCCCCACATATGTAACAACTCCGCGTCGCGTTCGCGGCGCTCGGCGGGCAGGCTCTCCAGCCAGGCGCGGATGCTGTCGCGCTGGGGGCTTTCGATCAGCGGCCAGGCCCGGCGGCGCAAGGCCCCGGCCATGGCCTCATCGTCGCCAGCGGCGCTGTAGTGGGCCATAGCCACTTCGAGCCGGCCCCGTCGCTCGAAGGCGGCGCCATAGCGCGTGTGCAGATCCACAAGCGCCCCTGCGCCAAGGGTGTGGAGCGCCCGTTCGCGCAACAGCCGGCTCCACAGCGGGTGGAAGCGGTAACTCTGCGCCGCGCTTTCCCCGCTATCAACCAGTGAGATCGGCAGCCCCAGTTGCACACAGCGGTTGATAAGCGCCTCTGCGTCGGGGCGCGCCAGCACTTCGGCGATCAGCGGCGCGTCGAACTGATCGGTCAGCGCAGCCTGGGCAAGAAACTCCAGCAGATCCGGCGGCAGGTTCGCCAGCACCTCCGAAGCCAGGTAGTCGAACAGGCTGCGCTCGCTGCTATCGAGGGTCTCCAGGTAGGTGCGGCGCTGCTCCGGCGCAAGGCGCGCCAGGGCCCGGGCGGCGAGTTGCACGCTGAGCACCCAGCCCTCGGTGCGCTGCAGCAACAGGTCCAGTTCTTCGGCGGGGAGGCGCACTCCCGCGCGCGCGAGCAATTCGGCCGCCTCGTCGCGGTTCAGCGACAGGTCGCCCTGTTCGACCTCTACCAGCGCGCCCTCGGCGCGCATGCGCGGAAGGGGCGAGATGTCGATCATGCGTCGCGAGGCCAGAATGACGTGCAGCGTGGGTGGCGCGGCCCGCAGGAGGTAGCCGATCAGCGCCGTGGTGATTGGCCCGTCGCTGATCAGGTGCACATCGTCGATGATCAGGAACGTCGGCGTAGTCAGAGCCGTTTGCAGCTCGCTCAGCAGCGCGCCGGCGACTACCGGCCAGTCGCGTTCCAGATCGGCCGCCGAGTGAATGACGCGCCACGACTCCTCGCCCACCTCGGGCAGATGACGCTGGAAGGCGCGCACCAGGTAGGCCAGCAAGAGCGAAGGGGCCTGATCCTCGGCATCGAGCCCAAGCCACAGCACATGCGCGCCGGTACGCTGCAACTCGTCGGCCCACTGGGTCAGCAGGGTGGTTTTGCCATAGCCTGCCGGGGCGACTACCAGTGTCACGGGCCGGAGACGCACTTCGGCCAGCAGCGCCTGCAGATCGGGCCGTAGCAGCGTTTCGCTGCGCGGCACCGGCGGCGCCAGTTTTAGCGGGAGCAGTGCCGGCCCCGGCTGCGATGCGGATCGAACGGTGGCTACCTGGGTCATACGCTTCGCTCCACGGATCAGCCACTAGTATACAAGGAGTTTCCAATCGGCGGAGAAGCCGGGGGCCGCAGGCCCCCGCAGGATTTGCTTTTCCGGTGCGGCATCGGCTTCGCCGCGCCGCACCGGAAGGTGGCTTTCGGAGGGACGAAGCCCCTCCGAGCCTACCCCGCAAGGAAGTCTCGTTGTGGTCCTAATACTTGCTATCGTCGTAGCGTTCGAATCTTCCGCTATTGTAAAGCACAAAGATACTTGCTCGTCCAGCGGATCGGTAAATCGGCGTGTAAATCATGGCGCCCTGCTCAAAAAATTGAATGACGCCCGGCGTCTCGCCGTCCAACACGATCTCCGGACTTATCCAGGCCCCCAGGGTTTCACGCACCCCGGGCCGGTAGAAATAGACGCGCCCGAAGCCGCGCACGGGCTGGTTCGGATCAGGGCCGGGCGTCGGCGCAGGCCCGAGGTCGGCCACGGCCGCGGGCGAGAGGGCCTGGTAGGGGCCTTGCTCCAGCCCTTCAAACACGAAGATATAATCGCGCCAGCGGGTGCGGTTGGTCAAATCCCAGTACAGCATCGTCCCGCCCTCAAAGAACTGCACCGATCCCTTGCCGGCGCTTTCCGCGACCAGAGGACATCCCAGGCCGACCCGGACGTTGACGTTTTCCCGGAACAGCCGCCCGAAACCGCCGGCCAGCAATTCATCGGGGCAGGCGGCCACTTCGGTGGCCGTGGGCGCCGGAGAGGGGCTGGGCGTCGCCGTGGGCGCCTCGGTAGGGCTGGGGGTGGCGGTGGGGCTGGGCATCGCCGTGGGCGCCTCGGTAGGGCTGGGGGTGGCCGTGGCGGTGGGGCTGGGCGTCGCTGTCGGCGCTTCCGTAGGCGTGACGCTCGGCGTCGCCGTTGCTACAGGGCTGGCGGTCGGCGTCGCGGTCGCGCTCGGGGTTGCCGTAGGTTCGATGATCGCCGGCAGGGTGGCCGTAGGTGGCTCACTGGTGGGACCGGGCGTCTCGCTGGGGGTCGCGCTGGGAAGCGGGGTGACCGTGGCGGAAGGCGAGGGCGGAGGCGGCGTCAAACCGCCTGCGGGGCCGCGTCCCGCCGTGATCCAGGCCACGGTTAGCGCCAGCCCGCCCAGTGCCAGCGCCGCTGCCACCACTGCGAGCCACGGGCGGGACCACACGCCTCGCCCCGCGGGCATCCCCGGCGCCGGGGTCGCCACGGATGCCGCGCCCGCCGCCGGAGAGGTCAGCAAGGGCGTCGGGCGGGCGGGAGGCGCGCCACCGGCTCCGGCCAGGGCCAGGGCGGGCGGAGGACCAGGCAGGGTTGCCTTGCCGGCGCCCTGGGCCACCAGTCGCAGATCCCGCACGAATGCCCCGGCGCTCGGATAGCGATCGGCCGGGTCGCGCGCCGTCGCGCGGGCGATCACCGCATCGAGCCCGGGGGGCAGGGCCGGATCGAGGTGTGAAGGCGGGGTCAGTTGCCCGTAGAGGTGACCAAGCAGGACATCCTGGACGCTCCCCTCGAACGCCCGGTGACCGGTCAGGGCGCGGTAGGTCAGCATGCCCAGGGCGTACACGTCGCTCGGTGGGCCGACCGGGCCTCCGCTGATCTGCTCGGGGGCCATGTAATCGGGCGTGCCGATCAGGGCGCCCGTGGTCGTCAGTCCGGGCGCGGCGAGTTGCTTGGCGATCCCGAAATCGGTCAACAGCACTCCTGGCCCCTCGGCGGCATCGCTCAGAAAGATATTGCCCGGCTTCACGTCCCGGTGGATCACTCCCCGCGCATGGGCGTAGTCGAGCGCATCGGCCACTGGCTCCAGCACATCGAGCAACGCCTCAAGGCTCAGGGCGCCGGTTTCCTGGAGCCGGTCCTGCAGGGTTCGCCCGGTCAGCAACTGCATGGCGATGAAGACCATGCCCTCCTGTTCGCCCACGTCGTAGACCGCCACGATATGCGGATGCGACAGCGAGGCCGCTGTGACGGCCTCACGTTTGAAACGCTCCACTACCGCAGGGTCGTCGCTGTAGTGGGGATAAAGGATCTTCAGGGCCACATCGCGCTGCAGCACGGTATCGGCAGCGCGGTAGACCGCGGCCATGCCGCCTCGGCCAAGCAACTCCTTGATATAATAGCGACCGAGACGCTGATGAATAAGGGAAGGTGCCATAGGTGGCGCGCGACCTGACGTATCCGGGCGCATTAGAGCTATTGTAACATACGCTTTGCCTTCGGCAAGTTATGTTCACGTGCACGCAGGGGCGTGGGGAAACCTGGTTTTCCTATTTTCATAGTGTAACGAAGTCAAATGGTTATGAATGAAACGTTACGCGCCCGGCTGCTGGCAGCGGGGCCGCCGCTGCGCGACCTGGCTGCCGGCCGCATTGGCCCGGCGCTGCCGGTGGCGTGGACCGCCGCGCTACGCCTCACGCGGGCCGAGCGTGACCGGCTGGTGATCTTTGATCCGACGGTCGCGCCGCTGATCCGCCCGCTGAGCGACGCGGAAGACCTGGCCCCCTGGCATCTCGGCGCCACGGGGCGCTGGATCATCGCCGTGCCGGCATCCCGCGCCGCCGATCTCCCGGCGCGGCACCCGCGCCTCGCCCAGCATCTGGCAACCTTGCCCACACCGCCTGACGCCGGGTCAACCAGCCCCTGGTGGCTGTTGCCGGCGGGCCAGGAGCGCCCGCCCGAAGCGCCACGGATCATCGTCAGCGGCTCGATGGTGGCGTGGGACGAAGCTACCGGTCCGGTCGGCGGCGCGGCGACGGTGATTGCCGCGGCTGATCCGTACTGGCTGGCGGTGCTGGCCTCGGCCCCGGGGCGCGCGCTGCTGAGCGCGGGCGTCGCGGTGGAAGACATGCCCGTTCCTGAAGCTCCCGGTCCGGCGCGGGCCAACCTGGCGGGCCTGGCGCTAAACGCGGCCACGCTGGCCGCCCGGCGGGATGAACTGGAGCGCGCCGTCACCCGCCGGCTGGTTGCCGACTTCGGGCCGCCCGGCGTTCAACCGGGGCCGCGGTTGCGCCGCTGGTGGGAACTGAGCTTCGCCGAGTTGCATACGGCAGTGAATGAGGAACTCCATAACGACATCCCCGAGCGTTACCGCCCCACCTGGGCCGAGATCCACGCCGATGAGCGGGCCACCCACGCCGACGCCACCGCTCGCCTGGCCGACCTGCAACGGGCCATTGATGCGCAGGTGGCGGCGCTCTTTGGGGTGGAGGTGGGAGAGTTGTGAACATGGGGGTTGTGGTCCTCATCCACCCCCCGGCCCCCTCGCAGGTGTAGGGTTTTTCGAGCGAGGAGGGGTTTTCGGTATTCCAATGCGCTTGCGATCCTCACCCCCCGCCCCGCTCTCCACCTACGGTGGAGAGGGGAGAGTTGGGCGTCCCGATGCCCCGGATGACGAATGCGACGCGAAGATGCGCCGGAAAAACCCTCCGCCTGAGAAGAGGCTGGGAGGGGGGCGGAAAGGTAAGGAAACTTAGTTCACAGGCTAATTATTCCTGTCTCTTATA
>JAOACN010000039.1 GCA_026417815.1 Chloroflexaceae bacterium
CGCTCGTCGGCAGCGTCAGATGTGTATAAGAGACAGGTTCCAGGTCGGCCAGGCGTTCGTTGTACCAGCGGGCCACCTGAGCGCGCTTTGCCAGCAATTCGTCGAGGCGCCGCACCTGAACCAGCCCCAGCGCGGCGCTCAGTTCATCCATGCGGTAGTTGTAGCCCAGACGGGTGTGATTGAGCCATGCGTCGAAGACATCCCGCCCCTGATTACGCAGGCTGCGGAAGAGATCGGCCCACTCCGCGTGGCTGGTAACAATCATCCCGCCTTCGCCGGTCGTCATTTGCTTGTTGGGATAGAAGGCGAAGACCGCGGCGTCACCGATGGCCCCCGCGGCGCGCCCCTTGTAGGTCGAACCAATCGCCTCGCAGGCGTCTTCGATCACCGCCAGACCGTGATCGCGGGCCACCGCCAGGATAGGATCCATATCGGCCGGCTGCCCAAAGGCGTGGACGGGCAGGAGCGCCTTCAGCCGCCCCTGTGGCCGGGCATGGTCGCGCAGCGCCGGGGGCAACCAGCGCCTGGCGGCCAACCCTCCTCGCGCCAGATCCGCGGCGGCTTCCGCCACCAGGTTCGGATCGATATTCCCGGTTGCCGGTTCGACGTCCACAAACACCGGCACTCCACGTTCGTACAGAATGCAGTTCGCCGAAGCAATGAACGAGAACGAGGGCGTAAGCACCAGGTCCCCATCGCTGACGCCGGCGGCGATCACACAGAGGTGCAGGCCGCTGGTCCCCGAGTTTACACCTACCGCGTGCGCGACACCCACTTGAGTGGCAAGAGCATGCTCAAACGCCTTTATCTGAGGCCCAATGCTGAGGATCGGGGTGTGCAGAACCTGCGTTACGGCGGCGATCTCGGCATCGGTCAGATCAGGCGAGGACATCGGTATCGACACCGTTGTGGTCATTATGAACTCCGTTATTGCTGATGTGCATCTGGCCAGTTGGAGAGGGGGAAACCCGGTTGCCCTATGCCTGCCGGGCAGGCTCGATTGGCTCCACCGCCGGTTGAGAGGGACGGGGAAACCCGCTTTCCCCGTACACCCTCGCCCGGGCGAGGGCAACCCGTCCCTTCATGCCGCCCGCAATGCGTCAATCAGTTCTGGGAGACTGGCCGGGTTATCACCGAAGTTCATTCGTCCCACGCGCCGGTCAATTGCCCGCATCAGGCCGGTGAGCACTTTCCCGGGTCCCACTTCGACGACGGCGGTGATCCCGGTTTCAACCAGGCGGCGCATCGAGTCGACCCAGCGCACCTCGCGGGTGAGTTGCTCGCTCAACTCCTGGCGTACCGCTTCAGCCGAGGTGAGCCAGTCGGCGGACACATTGCCGAGCACCGGAATTGCTGGCGCCTCGATCGGCGTGGCCGCCAGAACCTCCAGAAAGCTCCCCAGGGCAGGCTGCATAAGCGGTGTATGCGGCGCCACGCTCACCTTCAGCGGCGTTGGCGGAAGGGCGCCAGGTTGCTCCTGCACCAGCGCGGCAAACACTTCAAGGGCGCGCCGGTCGCCAGCGACCACGATCTGACCGGGGCAGTTATCGTTGGCAATGGTGATCACCGCGTCGGTGACCTGCGCCGCCCTGGCGCAGAGCTGGCTCACCGTGGCGCGTGACTGGCCCAGCACAGCCATCATACCCCCGGGAGCCAGTTCGCCGGCCGCCTTCATGGCCAGACCGCGGGCCCGCACCAGCCGCAGCGCGTCGGTAAAGCGGAGCGATCCGGCCGCCACGAGGGCGCTGTACAGCCCCAGGCTGTGACCGGCCACCGCCGCCGGGGGCGTTGCGACGGCCTCGCGCAAGGTTTTCCACGCCGCGATGCTTGCCACAAAGATCGCTGGTTGGGCGTTCGCTGTATCATTCAACTCCAGATCAGGCCCATTGAAGCAGAGTGTTGACAGTTCAACGTTGAGCACTGCGTCGGCCTCAGCAAACACCGCCGCCGCCACAGGCGAGGTGGCGACCAGCGCCTTGCCCATCCCCACGAATTGTGAGCCCTGACCAGGAAAAAGGACCGCATACGTTGTCATTGCCTCGTGTTGCTCCTTTCGGTCATCTTTTACCGCTACGTTGTCATTTCTCTTCCGTAGGGAGGTTCAGAGGGGCTTCACCTCTCCGAAAGAAAAGGGTTTCTATGTGGGGGTCTGCGGCTTCGAGAGCCTCGCTTACGATCGCGCTACCGCGAACCGACACAGGAGCGTTACCTCTGTACAGGTTGTCTCGCAAAACTGGCTTCCCGGGAACACCAACGACCGTGGTATCTGCCGGAACGGGGCGAGTAACGACCGCATTGGCGCCGATGGTAACGTTGTCGCCAATCGTAATGTCGCCGAGAATCGCCGCCCCGGCGCCGATAGCGACGTTGTTGCCAATGCGCGGGGCGCCAATGTTAGAGATGCCGATAACTGCAACGCCGATTGTCACGCCGTGCAGCAGGGTGACATTGCTGCCAATAATCGCCTGGTAGTGGATGACCGTCGGGCCCAGGTGCAGCACCTGCAGCCCCGGTCCTACCGTGGTCTGCGGCAGCAGTTCGAGCCCCGAGTACATGCGCACCAGGGGATAGAATGCCAGATAACAGATAAACAACAGTAATATGAGCGGGTTGCGTCGGTTCAACCAGAGCCAGTGCCCGATACGGTAATAGAGAATGCCCGCCAGCGCGGGGAGGAGATAGATCGAACGCAGGAAGACGACCGGCAGAGGGGCATCGCGGGAATACCGGCGCAAGTCTTGCCGCATCGCGTCAAAGGTCCACGCCAGGGTCTTGCGGGATGGGGAAGGTAGTGTGTTCACAACGTGCTCTCCGCGATGCAGTATGGGCTGGTGCTGGAAAGAAACTTTCTGTCGGGCGGGGTTCCGGAGGTCCGGAAGCACCGCAACATTTGCCCTTTGCGGCGCGGCTGCGCTGCGCCGCAAAGGGGCTTTCGAAGGGGCCGAGCCCCCTCCGGGTCTCTCCTGGAGGGAGAAGTCTTGTTCCGCAGGGGAACGCCGGGGAGGGCAACGGCTCCCCCGACCATCCCGTGCAACAGTTTGCCGGAGGGACGCCCCGCCATCAGGCAGCCTGCTGTTGTTCCTCAGCCAGGAGACGAACAATGTAATCGGCCAGGCTGCCAACGCTGCGGAAGGGGCTGCGCTGCTGCGACATGGCCCGGCTGTCGGCGATGGTGATGGCGGTACCCATCCGATCGTTGATCTCCTGCTCCAGGTCGAGGACCAGGCTCACCAGGCGCAGCGAGTCCAGCAGGCCCTCGGGGCCGTAGAGGCGGGTGCCTTCCTCGATCGCCAGGCCCGCCTTCGCCGGGTCGCTGCCCAGCAGGTCCTGCTGGGTCGTCACGACCAGGTCCATCACGTCACTGCGATTCATGGGTCGTTCCTCCTGTGGCCGCGGGTTGGCGGCGCATCTTCTTAAAGCGCTGGCTGTACTGTTCGTTCTCGACGATGAGGATCTTGGCCGGGATCTTGAACGCGGCCATGCGGTCACGGCAAAAGTCGCGCACACGCTTGCGGAACTGCGCCAGATCCTCTGGCTCAAACAGGTTGAAGCGCGCGACGACGATCTGCCCGGTAATCGGATTGGGTTCACCGGTCACGGCCACGTCGCGCACGTTGGGCATCTGGAGCAGGACGCTCTCAACCTCGGCCGGATACACCTTCTGGCCGCCGACATTGATGATCTCCGAGGTGCGACCGAGGATGCGGATATACTCGCCATCCACCTCGACGGCGTCGCCGGTGTTGAACCAGCCGTCGGCGTCGAAGGGCGAGGGCGCGTTCAGGTAGCCGAGCATCGCCGAGCGCGCCTTGATCCACAGGGTGCCGTCCTGGATCTTCGTCTCGAAGTCTTCACCGCCGACCTTGACCCAGAGGGAGTTGGAACTGCGTGACTTGGAGCGCATGATGCCGATCTCCGACAGGCCGTAGGTCTGCAGCAGTTCGGCGTGGGGCAGGATCTCGTGGATGCGCTGGAGGGTGTGCTCAGGCATCGGCTCGGTACCGTAGGTCACCCGTTTGAGCGAGGAGAGATCGTGCCGCTTGTAGGCCTCGGAGATCAGCAGGAGGTTGAGGAAGGTGGGCGAAGTAGGCAGCACCTCGACCCGGTGCCGTTCGATGGCCGCGCAGACCCTGTCGGGATCGCGGTCCTCCACCGTAACCACGCAGCCGGTGTTGGAGAGCACATAGAGCAAGGTGTTGATGCCACCGATATGATCGAGCAGGAGGAAGGTCAGAGTGACCATCGAGTGCCGGCGCGTCTTGAACTTCTCCAGCAGACCGATGAAGTTGTGCAGTGCAGCTTTGCTCTTGCCGGTCGAGCCCGAGGAGAAGAGCACCAGGCCCGGATCGCCGCTGGCAATCAGCTTGCGCGTCAGGTCATTCCTCACTTCCGTAGGGCGGCGACTGATGCTGCTCTGCTCATTGCCATCAATCGCAATCACCACCTGCACTTCGGCGATCTGCTTGAACTCTTCCTTGTGGACCTCGACGCTGGCGGTTAGCGGAACGAGGATCGTTCCCCGTTCAATCAGCGCCAGCATCAGGGCCACGACCTGGGGCGAATAGTCGCCCTCAATCGCCACCACTGTTCCCGGCAATACGTCAGCAGCGTCGAGCCGCGTCTCCCACTCGCGGATACGTTCGGTGAGCCACGCATACGTGTAGGGTTGATCGCGCCAGATCATGAAGTTTCGCCCAGGTTCACTGGTGAAACGCTCAAACAACCACGTCAGGCAACCCATATCAGGCTCCTCCCAGATAGATAATCTGGCCAGTAATGTAGTCGCTCTCGGGCCGGATAAAAAACTCAACCGCATTGAACACATCAGCCGGCTGGCCGAGCCGCTTGATCGCCAGCCGATTCACGATCTCCTCAATCTTGTCGCGAGGAACGTTGCGGATCAGGTCGGTTTCCACCGGCGTGGGACCGACGGCGTTGACCGTGATGCCAAACGGGGCCAGTTCGCGGCTCATGACCCGGGTC
The DNA here is from genome assembly GCA_026417815.1 of Chloroflexaceae bacterium. Lineage (GTDB taxonomy): Bacteria > Chloroflexota > Chloroflexia > Chloroflexales > Chloroflexaceae > JACAEO01. The sequence continues at coordinate 4,984 of JAOACN010000039.1, forward strand.
AGCGCCTCGACGGCGCTCTTGGAGGCGACGTAGATCGACTCGCCTTCGAGCGATAGCGGAACGGCGACGGTGGTCAGATTGACGATGCGCCCGTACTGGTGCTTGCGCATCAGCCGGGCGCTCTCACGCGACACCAGAAAGGTGCCCCGCACGTTGATCTCCATCACCTGGTTCACCGTGGCAGCGGGGATCAGCAGGGCATGGTTCATCGAAGCGACACCAGCGTTGTTGATGGTAATGTCAAGCCGGCCAAAGCGCTGGCGGATCTGGCTCATCAGGCGTTGCACCTGCTGCTCGTCGCTCACATCGGCGCAGAGGTGCCAGTAGCCTTCACGCTCCCAGTCGGCAGGCTCGCGGCTGCACCCCACCACCTGGTAGCCACGGTCGAGCAACTGTTCGGCAAGGAACTTGCCCAGTCCCTTGCGACTTCCAGTTACCAGGGCAACGCGTTGCGGTTCCATCTGGCCAGTCGTCCCTTCTGTTTTCGCGGCGGCGCCGCGCACCATCGGGTTGAACAAGAGGTTTCCTGGGAGGGCCGGGCCCTCCCGGCCCCTCCCCCCGCGGCGGCGCCGCCCACCGCCCGGGTGATTAAGGATCTCCTGGGAGAGCCTGCCCCTCCCAGCCCCTCCCCCTGCGGCTACGCCGCGCACCATCAGGTTGAACAAGAGGTTTCCTGGGCGGGCGTCGCCCTCCCGGCCCCTCCTGCTGCGGCGGCCCCGCCCACCATCAGGATGAACGAGATCTTCCTGGGCGGGTGTCGCACTCCCAGCCCCTCACCCCGCGGCGGCGCCGCGCGTCACTAGAGTGATGAAGATCTCTCTGGGCGGGCGGCGCCCTCCCGACCCCTCCCAGGCCCTGGCCAGCCGATGACCATGGCCAGCGCGTAGGTGCGCGAATGGGCGAAGCTGACCGACCACTCGCGCAGTTCCAGTTCATCGGCGCGGAGCTGGGCGGCGCCGTACAGGCATAGCTGCGCCGGCCCGCGGGGGCCGTCGGCGATAATCTCCATCTCGCGGAGATCGACCCCGCTGGCCGCCAGGTAGTTCAACCCGGTTCCCAGAACCTTGGCCACCGCTTCTTTCGCGGCGAAGAGGCAGGCCAGCAACGCCGCGTCCTGACCGCATCGCTCCTGCTCGCGCCGGGTGTAGATGCGGTCGAGGAACCTTCCGCCGTGCCGGTCGAGCAAGCGGGCGAAGGGGGCAATATCGGTCAGGTCAATTCCCGTCGAGATGGGCATAGTTTACTGATTTGCCGTACCCGGCTCGATTGGCGCCTGGACAACCGCGGCGCGCTCGTTCCACTCGAAGGCCGTGACACCCCACGAGAGACCGTTGCCGAAGGCCGCGAGCAGCACGCGCATCCCCGGCTGGAGCCTGCCCTGGCGCGCCGCCTCGGCCAGCAGGATGGCCGTTGAGGTTCCCGAGGTGTTGCCAAGCTCCTCCATCCAGTAAAAGCGCTTCTCTGGCGGGACCTTCAACACCCGGTAGATCTGATCAACCATGGTCTTGTTGGCCTGGTGCAGCAAGACCAGATCAACCTCATCAAGTGTACACTGGAAACGCTCCAATGCCAGCCTGATCATCTTCGGAACGTGCTGAACCGAGAAGAAGAAGACCGCCGGGCCGTCCATGTGCAGGTGCTCCTGGGTGCGAACAATGCCCGTCTCGTCGGTCTGCTCGATGCGCGTCTCGGCCGTGCGGGGGATGCGCGCGCCGGAGGCAGGCATAATGATGCTGCGGTAACCGCTGCCGTCCGTCCCCAGGAGGAAGCCCAGGAAGCCGCCCGGACCATCGGTGGGTTCGAGCAGGGTTGCCGCGGCCCCATCGCCGAAGAGGGGCACCAGGGCCCGATCCTGGGGGTGGATG
>JAOACN010000290.1 GCA_026417815.1 Chloroflexaceae bacterium
GCAGCGCGCTGCGTCGGCGCCGCCCCGGTTGTGGGCGGCGTTAAATAGCCGGTATCAACCGCACCCGTCGGGACGCAGCGCGCTGCGTCGGCACCGCCCCGGTTGTGGGCGGCGTTAAATAGCCGGTATCAACCGCACCCGTCGGGACGCAGCGCGCTGCGTCCTTACGCACGGCCGCTGGTTACAGATGGCGTAGGCCTGCCGTGTCTCTAGCAGGCGCTTATGCAGCTTAACCACACAAACGACACAAAGGAGCTTTTCTGGGAGGGCCCTGCCCCTCGGCCCTTCCCGGCAGGAAGGGGCGTGGGGAAACCCGGTTTCCCCATTACCCCATGCCGCCCAGGGCGATGAACAGGAGCGTGCCCAGGCAGAGGTAGCTGCCATAGGCGATGTAGGTCGGCGTGGGCCGGCCGGCGCGCCGGGCGACGAGAATGCCCGCCGAGACGATGCCGGCCAGGAGCATGCCGTAGAACAGCGCCGGGGCCAGGTTGAGCAGACCTACCGCCGCACCGATGAAGATGGCCAGGTAGACATCGCCGAGACCGAAGGGCACGCCAGAGCCGGGGAAGAGAAGACGCGCCGCCAGGTAGAACAGCATGAAGACGAAGCCGCCGGTGAGCGCGCCAAGCGCGACGTTGATCCAGTTCAGGCCGGCGAGCGGCCCGGCAACCAGGGCCACCAGGGCCGCGCCGAGGATGACGAAGGTGTAGATGTAGCGGTAGAGCCAGTCAATCGCCCCGGTAACGATCAGCACCGCGCAGACAAAGGCCAGGTAGAAGAAGGCCGGGCCGAGGCCGTAGAGCTGGTAGAGCCGCAGCAGAATAAGCGCGGTGATCAGCTCGACCACGGGATAGATCCAGTGCAACGGGCGCCCGTCGGGGGCGCGGCCCCGCTGGAACAGCCAGCCCGCTACGGGGATCAACTGCCAGGGGGTCAGGGGCGCGCCCGTGCGGGTGCAGCGCGGCCAGCCCAGCAGGCGCCGTTCGCGCGGAATGCGGATGATCAGCACGTTGAGCAGCGTGCCGAGCAACAGTCCGGCCAGGAAGATCAGAAGCGCAGGAAGCATGCGAATGTCCGTACCTGTACTGCTACATCAGCCGAGTGCGCCAGCCGGAAAGGGCGCGGCGGTCCGCTTCGCGCCGCGAGGGTAGATCCTACCCCGTGTATCATACCAGCCAGGTGCGACCAGCATGGATTTTGGATTGGGCGCGGGGCATCGACTATGGAACGAACCAGAGCCATCATCGAAGTGGTGCTTATCTTCGGCCTGACCCTGTCGCTGATGGTCCTGGTAAGCCTGTCAGCCTTCGGCAGGTGGGAACGTGGCCTGACCGATCGGCCCTTCATCGAGTACGGGATCATGATGGCCGTTCCCACGCTGTTCCTGGTTGCGAGGCGCAGGCGCCTGCCGGCGTATGGACTGGCGTTTCGCCCGCTGGCCTACCACCTCAAGATCGCTGCAATTGCGTCGGCGCCGGTGGCTCTGGCCGGAGCCGCCAGCGTGTGGGTGGATGGACGGGAATGGCCCGGGGCGCTGGTGCTGGCGGTGGCGCACATCGTTGTGCTGTTCGGTCTGGGCTGGCTGCTGCGACGCCAGCCCACGGGCCTTGAGCAGGGGATCGCGCTGCCCGCGCTGACGCTCATCGTCGCCTCGGAACAGGCTGCTGGCGGCGGGGCCGGGCGCGCCCTGTCGGGCTTTGTGTTCTACCTCTTGTTTCTGGGGCCGGGCGAAGAACTGTTGTTTCGGGGCTACATTCAATCCACACTGAACGCCGCCTTCGGCAGACCCTTTCGCTTTTTCGGCGTCGCCTGGGGTTGGGGGGGCGCGATCGCCGCGGTACTGTTCGGGGTGATGCACGTCCTCAACCTCGGCGGTCTGGTCAGCGGTGCGTGGGCCCTGCAGTGGTGGTGGGGGATGTGGACCCTGGTTGCCGGGCTGGTCCTCGGGTTCATCCGCGAGAAGAGCGGCAGCATCATCGCGCCCGCGATCGCCCATGGGTTGCCCCAGGCGCTTGCTGCGGTGATAGGCTGAGGGAAGAGGGCCGTGATTTCCCCCTACCCCATCTCCTGCAGCGCGGCGCGCATCACCGCAAGGGGGGCGGGGCGCCCGGTCCAGCGGGTGAAGGCCAGGGCGCCCTGGTGCAGCAGCATGCCCAGGCCGTCGCGGGTGGCGGCGCCGCGGGCCGCGGCCTCGCGCAGCAGGCGCGTGGGGCGGTAGACCATGTCGTAGACCAGGGTGTGGGGGCCGACCGGGGGGTCGGGCAGGGGCGTCTCCCCGTCGCGCCAGCCGAGGGCCGTAGCGTTGATCAGCAGGTCGCAGGCGGCGAGATGCTCGCGCAGGTCGGGGTCGCGCAGGTCGAGGGCGATGAGGGTGGGCGGCGGCTCGCCAGAGGCGGTGAGTCCCTGCTCGTCGGTGATGCCGATGAGCAGGTCGGCGAGCAACTCCTCGGCCCGCTCGACGGTGCGGTTGGCGATCACCAGGCTGCTGACCCCGGCTTCGGCCAGGGCGAAGGCGGCCGCGCGGGCTGCGCCGCTGGCGCCGAGGATCACCACGCTGCGCCCGGCCAACTCAACGCCGGCATCGGCCAGATCGGCGAGCAGGGCCGGGGCGTCGGTGTTGGCCCCGACCAGGGCGTCGGCGTCTTTGTAGATCGTATTCACCGCCCCGATCAGCGCGGCCTGTTCTTCGAGCCGGTCGAGGAGGGGGATGACCGCCTGTTTATGGGGCAGGGTGACGTTGGCGCCGAGGTACTCCGGGTCCCGCAGGGCCGCCACCCGCGCCGGGAGCTCGGCCGCGGTAGTGCGGACCGCCTCGTAACGCGCGGCGATGCCGAGGTGCTGGAGGGCGGCGTTTTGCATGCGGGGCGAGCGGCTGTGGGCCACCGGATCGCCGATGAGGATGATGCGTTGCATAGGCGTGAAGAGAGACTGTTCCGGGAAGGCGCAGCCCTCCCGCGGGAGGCGCCCGCGCAGGCGCTTACTGGCAGGCGAGCCATTCGGCCTCGTAGCGTTGAAACTCCTGATAGGTGGCGGCGAAGTTGTGGCTGCCGTCCCTGGCGCAACTGGCAACGAAGAACAGGTAGCCGGCGGCGGTGTCGGGCTGTGCGGCGGCCTTCAGGGCGGCGAGGCCGGGAGCAGCGATGGGGCCGGGCGGCAAGCCGGGGTTGAGCCGGGTGTTGTACGGGCTGGCGATCCGCAGGTCGTCATCGGTCAACGTTTTGCGCCACCAGGTGCCTTCTTGGGCGCTGTAGCCCGCGGCGTACTGCACCGTGGCGTCGGCCCCGAGGGTGCCGCCGACGATCGGCGCGTACTCCGGCTTGAGCCGGTTCCAGAACACCCCGGCGATCAGCGGCATCTCGTCGAGGCGCGCAGCCTCGCGCTGGACGATCGAGGCCATCGTCACCAGGTCGTGCACCGTGGCCCCCGGCACCTGCACGCCGCGCTCGATGGTGGCGTACTGCTCGACAAAGCGGTTGAGCATTACGCGAATGATCTCCTCCGGGCGCGCCTGTTCGGGAAAGCGGTAGGTGTCGGGGAAGAGGTAGCCTTCGAGTGAGGCGCCGTCAGGCATGCTGCTCAGCAGGAAGAACTCCTGGCGAAACCGCTCCCCGTCGCGGGCGGCGGCCAGGAAATCCGCCGCGCCGGTCACGCCCGCGGCTTCCAGAATGGCGGCGATTTCCTCCAGCCGCGTTCCCTCGGGGATGGTCACCTGCACTTCGGCCATGCGGCTGTTCTGCAGGGCGATCAGAATCTGGCTCATGGTCATGGTCGGGCTGAGGATGTAGCGCCCGGCCTGAAGTTTATTCTCAAGACCCTGGCTGCGGGCGAGCAGGGTAAACAGCGCAGGCTGGCGGATCAGCCCTTCGGCCTTCAGGGCCGTGGCAATGTCGCTGGCCGAGGCGCCCGGCTCAACAATGAACTCGACCGGGTCACCCGCCGCTGCCGCGGGGGCGCGGATCTCGCTCAGGATGATGTAGCCGCCGCAGGCGATCACCAGGGCGAAGAGGCTGATCCCCAGCATCAAAGCGCGCACATGGCGCATCAACGTGAACCTCCCCGGGTCAACGCCGCGCGGTCCGCCCACGTGCCGGGCGCCGCGCGCCTTTTCTTCGTGGGGGTCATTATACCATTCGCCTCCCGGCAGGGGGATAGGGGAACCTGGTTTCCCCGTACCTGTTCAGATTCACCGCAGAGCACGCAGAGGAACGGAGAGGGTAAACGTTTTGAAGCCCTCCGCGCCCTCCACGGTGCGAACGTGTTCGGTAGATGTGAAC
>JAOACN010000079.1 GCA_026417815.1 Chloroflexaceae bacterium
GGGGAGCGATGAGCGAACATGCCCCGCGGGAATTCCGCAATCGCGGGAATTTTTCAGGAGTTTTGCGCGACACGAACACCGAATCCCTGACCCCGCAACGCGAAAAAGGGCATGGTTCACGAACAGGTTGACACTTGCGACCGACGCAATTTGCAGGGGGCCCGAACTTGGATCTAGATATGGAATCGAACCCCATTCCATACCAAGGAGGCCCCCATGGCCCAGTATCGTTTAGCGACCCTTGACCTGTCAACTCGCCTGGCGTTGACGTTGGAGATGCTGATGCCGCGCGCGGCCCGTGGCTGGGGCCGCGTCACCGAGCTGGCAGCGGCGCACCAGATTTCGCGCACCCGGCTGTATGAGCTGCGCGCCTGTGGTCAGGCGGCGCTCCTGGCGGCGCTGGCGCCGCAGGCGCCGGGGCCGCGGCCAGCCGCCACGACGGTAACGGTTGATGCGGCCTTCATCCAGCGGGCCATTGCCGTTCTGGCGACGCAGCGGGGCTCGGTGCGCGGGATTCAGCTCGGCCTGGAATTGCTGTTTCAGGTGTCGCGTTCGGTAGGTTACATCAGCCAGACCTTGATCGCACTGGGGCGGCGGGCAATGATACAGAATGCCACCCAGGTCGTGCCCTTGCCCGTGCTGGCGGAAGCCGACGAGATCTTCCAGGGCCGCCAGCCATGTCTGACGGTGGTGGATGGGCGCTCCTTTCTCGTGCTCAACCTAACGCCGGCCGCCGCCCGCGATGCCACAACGTGGGGGGTGACCTTCCTGGATTTGCAAGCCCGCGGCATCCAGTTCCACGATCTGGCCAGCGATGGCAGCACCGGCATCCGGGCCGGGGCCGCCGCAGCCCACTTGGCCGTCCCGTTACGTCCCGACCTGTTTCACTTGCTGGATGATGCCTGGCGGGTTGGCCAACGCCTGGAGCGCCAGGCTTATCAGGCGATGCAGCTCGCCGAGCGGGCGCGGCGGGCCGCTGCGGAAGCCCAGGCGGCACCACGACGGCGTGGCCCGCGCCTGAAGGTACAAGTGCCGCTGGCCGAAGCCATCGCCCAGGAAGCCCAGGCCATCCAGACCTACGATCTGTTCGTCTGGCTGCTGGATGAAGTGCGCCAGGCCCTGGAACCGCTGAGTGGGCAGGGCACCCTGACCGCCGTGACGACGGCGCGCAGCACGGTCGAGACAGCGCTCGCACTTCTGGCCACCTTGCCCGAGCAGGATGTCCAAGCGCTGGCGCAGCAACTGCACGCGCACCTGGAGGCGTTATTAGCGCCCTTGCTCTGGTTGGAGCAGACCCTGGCGCCGTATCGTCAGGGCCTGGACCCTGCCACCGAGGCGTTGATCTTGTGGGCCTGGCAACATCGCCGGGCGCTGGCGCTGACGCCCGGCGACGGCTTCCCGGCCCACCTGCGCACGACCGTCCAGGCCTTCTGGACCGCCCTGAGTTTCTTTCATCGCGCATCCAGCCTGGCGGAGGCGTTACATAGTTGGCTGCGGCCCCATCTCGTCTTGCATCGCGGCCTGCCGCCCTGGCTCTTGCCCTTGCTGCAACTGGTCTGGAACCATCACGCCTTCAGCCGTGGCAAGCGCGCCGGCAGCAGCCCGTTGCAACTGGCTGGGGTCAGCGACGCCCCTACGCTGGCGGAGGCCTTTGACCAGTTGTGCACGGGACTGCCCGTTGCAAGCAGCCAACCGCCCCGGCAGTACACGCTTGCAGAGGTCTTCGGCCTCTCACTCGATGAGCAGGCCGTCTTGCAGCTCGCCTAAATTCGTAAGGTGCCTGAAAGTGTCAACCTATCTGTCCCAAGAAATGAACCATCCCGCGGATTGTGGATTGGTTTATCAATCCGCAATCCACAATCGCAAATCCGCAATCATCCTCACCCTCTCACCATCCGATACCCGCTGGTGGCGCTTACCCGCACCGTGACGGGCGGGGACAGGTTGTAGAAGAGGCGGATGGTGCCGCTGGCGCGCGTTGTGATCGTATCGGCGGCCTCGTTCAGGTCAACGCCGTCCAGGTTCGCGGTATAGCCTCGCGCGCGCAGGTCGGCGACCGCGGTCTCGAACGCCCACGCCGCCTCGCCGGCGTAGCGGCCCGGCTCCAGGCGGGTCTCGCCGGTGTTGATGTAGTGGCGGATGTCCACCGTCCGCGCGGCAGCCTCTGCGCTGGCGTCCGCCGCGATCTGCAGGCGGCTGCGCAGCGCGAAGTAGCGCGGCACATCAATCGCCAGGCCCGCCAGCGGCAACAGCACCGTCACGATGACCAGCGCGTTCCACACCATGTCCCCGCGACGACCGAAGGCGAAGGCTAAGGTTGAGGTTGAGGTTGAGGCTAAGGTTGAGGCTAAGGCTAAGGCTGAGGCTAAGGTTGAGCTTAGCCTCGACCTTAACCTTAGCCTTGCCCTTACCCTCAGCCTTGTCCTCAGCCTCGTCATCACCATCCCTCCTTGCGGAACGCGCTCACTGCCGTGCCTCTGAGGGGCCGGTTCTGGCCGCCGAAGAGCGGCATCAGCGAGCCGTAGACGTTGGGCACGGACCAGTCCACCTCGACCCGCACCACGCCGCCGGGGAAGGTGTCGGCGGCCACGCGCACGTTGTACGTGCCGATCCCGCTTTGCAGCGCGTGCCGCGCGGCCGCTAACGCCTGGCCGGCCGGGTCTACCTGCGCCACCGAGCCGGCCCGTGCGCCATAGCCGGCCGCGTAGTTCGCCGTGGTCGAGGCAAACCCGGCCAACGCCAGGTTGACTAACGCCAGCGTCACCAGGGCCATGAGCGGGAAGGTCAGCGCGCCCTCCACCATGTCCCCGCGACGACCCAGGAGCCATTTTGGACTGGGGACTGCGGATTGTAGATTGTGCTTTAGCCAATCCGCAAACCTGCGCAGCGAGACGCAAGTAGTCCGAAATCGCAAATCCGCAATCATCCTCAGTTTCCGATAGCTGCGTTGACCACGTTCAGCTTGGCTGCCAGCTTCTGGCCGATGGTGAACCACAGCGCCACGGCTGCCACCACGATGGCTGCCATGATCAGCCCGCGCTCCACCATGTCAGCAGACTCGCCCAACAGGAACTCGCGCATACCTCCCTCCTTGTGAAAAATGTGGACTGAAAAAAGAAAAAGGGAGCACCTCGGCTCCCCTGCTTGCGCCGACATCTGAACGGCGCTATGGTTCAAATATACTCGAACCAACCTGTCTTGTCAATACCCGATTATTATCTTATGATGGTTTGCAAATCCTGTCAGTTCTTACAACCATGATGACTGCGAGCCGACAAATCAGATTTGCGCGCCGGACTGATCCGATATAGAATTGCCCATCGAGAGCTCCAACTTCATTTTCGTCTCCAAGACGGTACTCAGTTTTGCGTCCGTCCTTCCCTCCCCCGAGGACGGCGATGGGACTGGCTTGGTTGGCTTTATGCTGGCCTGCGGAAGTCGAACACCACCCGTCCACTGCCCGTTATCGCGTTGGCAGCCCGATGATAGGGCCGCCAACGCGTCCGATCAGCGCGACCTGCCTGGAGCTACAACAGCGTATACCTTGCGTTTCTGTTTTGCGTCATTTTGCGATCGTCTGTTGCCCTTTCGGTCGGGCCTTCTTGCCCGACTGCGTCTGCTTGCCGGTTGTTACCTCAAAAGACAGCCGTCACTATGGAGCGGACACGCAGTGCTAGAGTGGTGGTTGGCGCAGGGACTGTCTCTTATACACATCTGACGCTGCCG